>JAESUK010000224.1 GCA_016763095.1 Alphaproteobacteria bacterium | reverse complement strand
AGATTTTGGTACATCGAATACTGTCTCTGCTATTTCGTCAGAATGTGGCAGCCCGCGTTTAGTTTCTCTCGAATCTGATAAAGAGACATTGCCCAGTGCATTATTTTTTATCAGTAAAGAAGATCAAGAGGAGGGCGTTCCGCCCGTTCTTTATGGTCGTCGTGCCATTAAGGCTTATTTAGAGGATGGATATGAGGGGCGGTTTATGCGCTCACCTAAAAAAGTTTTAGGAACACCGACGTTTGAAGAAAGTACTGGGCTTGTTGGGGGATCAGTCAGTTTTCAATCAATTATTTCTGGTTTTTTAAAGCATGTTAAAGAACAATCTGAGTCCTTCGCTGGTCATAGTTTGGATCAGGTGGTTTTGGGGCGACCAGTGAATTTTACGCATGATCCCAAACTTAATGTTGTTGCTGAGGAAGAACTCCGTTCTTGTGCTCTGGATGCGGGGTTTAAGGATATTTCATTTCAGCTTGAGCCGATTGCAGCGGCATTTGCACATGAACGCCATATTACTAGCCCAACACTTGCTATAGTGGCGGATTTAGGCGGGGGTACGTCTGATTTTACTGTGATAGAGCTCTCTCAGGAATATATAAATTTACCGGATAGACGGCAGCATGGGCTGGGTACATCTGGCGTTAGAATAGGGGGGACGGACTTTGATTACCGCCTTAGTATGCAATCTTTTATGGGGTTGCTTGGTAAGGGTGAAAAATATTTAGCACCGTTGAATGATACTTTACTGGAAATGCCTCTATACCTTTATACGCGGATTTCAGATTGGGCGCGTACGTTTGAAGCTTATAACAATGAAAGCGTTAAGATGGCACAGGATGCTTTTCGCTATACCGTAACACAGAAGGGAAAAGATAAAATAGCGCGGCTTCTTGATGTGTTACAAAATAGAAAAGCACATCAAATATTAAATACCGTAGAGGGTGCAAAGATTGCATTAACCAATACGACGCGTACGGATTTCTGTCTTGATTTTTTACTCGATTCTCCAAGCGTATTTCTTACAGTACAAGACTTTGAACGAGCCGTTGCAAAGGATGTTCAGAAAGTTTTTAGATCACTAGATGAATGTCTTTTGCAGGCTCAGGTGAAATATGAAGATATAGGTCTTGTGATTTTAACTGGAGGCTCTACTGAAATACCAATTATTCAGCGCGGCATTGAAAGCATGTTTCCTCATGCTCAATTCTCTCAAGGGAATAAAATGGATAGTGTTGGTCTTGGTTTGGCTATTGAAGCCACAAGACGGTATGGGTAATCAAGGTCGTGTCCTTCTTTGATTTGTATCGTTCCTGCCTTTTAAAATTTAGAAGAAAAATTTAATGTTTCTTTCAATCTGATCTATACTCTTTTCCATGTTTTCAACGGTTCGTAATTTTGATGATTTTTATAAGACGAGAGAAGGGCGCTTAGTACGCCGTGTCTTGCGTCAGGCTGTGTCGGAATATACCAATTTTTCTTTGAATAGTGTTGGTGTTGGTTATAGCTCTCCGTACATAGGGGGGGCTTTATCTGTTTTTCCTGTATCACTTAAAATTATGGGTGATGATGGTAAGAAATTAAATAATGTTGCCTGCTCTGACTTGTCCTCGCTTCCATTAGAAAGTAGCTCACTTGATATCGTGATTTTTACACATGGTTTAGAGCGTTGTGAATATCCAATAGATGTTCTTAAGGAGATATCTCGTGTGTTAAAAAGTGAAGGGCGTTTAATTATGCTTGTTCCTAACCGCAGGGGGCTCTGGGCGCACTGTGAATGGTCACCTTTTGGGCATGGAAGACCATTTTCGGCAGCTCAGTTAAAGTTTTTGCTCTCTGAAGTATCATTTGTTTGTGATGAAGTGAAGTCTGTGTTGTTTACCCCGCCGTTAAAATGGAGAATCATGTTGCGATTGTCTTCATTCTTTGAAAAATATTGTCCTTATGTTTTTCCTACGATGGGTGGTGTTAATATTGCGGTGGCGCGCAAGCAAACATATGCCCCGATTAAGCCATCAAAGGGTACGGCTGTGCCTGTACGATCAATTCTTCGCCCTCTTGCTACGAAATCAACCTATACAGGCAAAGAATAGTGTGCTTAATTGCCTGTTATGATGTTTAAAACAATTACAATTATTGGATTTGGTTTGATTGGTTCTTCGTTGGCACGGAAGATCAATGATGAGTCTCTATGTGAAAAACTTGTGTGTGCTGATGTTAGTCATACGGTTTGTGATCAAGTGCTTGAGTTGAATTTGGCCGATGAGGTTACGACGGATATTGGAAAATCTGTTGAAGATGCTGATCTTGTGATTATTGCTGTTCCTGTTGGTGTTTATGAAGAAATTGGAGAAGTTATTTCTGGTTCTCTTAAATCTGGCGCGATTATCACCGATGTTGGGTCTGTGAAAGAGCAAGCCATTAAGCGCTTACAACCTTATCTTCCTGCAGATGTTTCTTTTGTTCCTTCCCACCCCATTGCAGGAACTGAGAAGTCGGGTCCAGAGGCAGGGTTTGCAAATTTATTTGAGGGACGTTGGGCTATTATTACGCCGATTGATGAAGGTGAAGATTCCGATGCCGTTCAAAAAGTGGCAAGCTTTTGGGAATCATGTGGCGCGATGGTTGAGATGATGACCCCGAAGCATCATGACCGCGTCCTTGGTATTACTTCGCATCTTCCACATCTTATTGCGTTTTCAATTGTGGGAACGGCGAATGATTTGGAAGAAGATATTAAGAGCGAAGTGATTAAATATTCCGCAGGTGGTTTTCGTGACTTTACGCGTATTGCGGCAGGTGACCCGACAATGTGGCGTGATATATTTCTCAATAATAAAGAGGCTGTGTTGGATGTTTTACAACGCTTTAATGAAGATTTAACAGAGTTGCAGAAAGCCATTCGCCGTGATGAAGGGGATAAGCTTTTGACTTTTTTAGTAAGACCTCGGAAATACGCAAAGCTGTTGTTGATGCCAAGCAAGAAGTCCCGCCTGAACCAAATAGTCGTTTAAAACAATAATAAAGTATTCTTATTTTAAACTGCGTTCAAGCCACGCAGGCTACGGGCAAAGCCCGCACCGCCGTCGCTCGTTACAATTTATAATAAGAATGTCTTCTTATAAATCACGGTAAGTAAGCGTTAGTCTTTCCACTTTATTTTTTGTAGCTTCGCTATTTTTATTGGGCCAATATAAATGTTTCTGTTTTTGATGATCAGAGGTGTTTTAAATGTTTTCTCTTTTGTCTCGGCTTGTGTGCCCCCAAAAAGTGATCCTAAAATATTTTGTGCGAGACCAACATGTTTGTTTGAAATGAGGCCAGCTTTATTCAGTTCGCCGAGCAAATCTTGATAGCCTTGAATGGAAAGGTATATTTTTCCCTGTATTTGCAAGTCACGATCTAGTCCAACAATACCTGAGCCAGTGATTTGTGTTTTATTCTTTTTAAGATACATAGACGAGATATGAATTTCTCCATTGTCTTTTTGCCATTGTCGCATGGCCTTTTTATCATCACCGAGGGGTAACGGATATTGGGCGGTAAGTTTGATGTGACCCTTATCAAATTTGTGTGATTTTCTTGTGTAATGATCCGCTATTTTAAAACCACTTGGAAAGGCAAGATTGAGTTTAACTTGATCTATTTGAACCATGCCTGTCATGGACATGTTTTTAGTTTCAATCGCAAAGCTCGGTGTTGTTATCTTTCCCGTGTAGATAAGTTTTGGCCAGAAGGGAAAGCCCGACACATTATTAGGTGTTGGGTTAAATGTTATATGAGAGTCTTCTTGGAGCTCAGACAGTGCATTGTTTATAAAGTGCGCGGTTCCAAACCATATTCCGCAGTAAAGAACGGATAGCGTGATGGTGATTGCGATTAATGCTTTTATTAGCTTTGTCATTTTGTCTTTGCTTCTTTGGTAAGTTTGTTGCTTTCGTTTTCTAGTGTGTTCTCTAGGGTCTTCATTATTTTATCTACAGGCGTGCCAGCGGGGATGGCGGGAAGGTATTTAAAGGTTACCGTTCCTGCGCGTTTCCAAAAGGCGTTTCTTGGCCAGAATACACCGCTGTTTAAGGCAAGAGGAATGATTGGCAAATTGATTTTTTCTGCCATGCGTGCAACCCCTTTTTTGTAAGGTCGGGTTTGATCGATTCCTACGCGTGTCCCTTGTGGAAAAATAATGATTGCGCGTCCTTCTTCTGCAACGCGACGCGCGCCATCGTTTATGGATTGTACGGAGGTTTGTCTGTTTGATCTGTCTATGCCGATATGCCCTGCTTTTTTGGCGAGCCACCCCCATAGCGGGATGCTGAAGAGCTCTTTCTTTAGAATAACCGCTGGGTTATCAAACAGGATATAGAGTTTTAGTGTCTCGTAAGCAGATTGGTGTTTGGCGGCGATGATATAAGCACCATCTTTGGGTATATGCTCTTCACCAATAACCTCGTAGCTTAGCCCTAGAACGTGTTTTTCAAGAAAGGCGACATAGTGAAAATAGAGATTGAGTGTCTTTATATATAGTCTCTGTGGAAGTAGCACTGTTGGCACGTACAGGATGCATAAAATGGCTGTTGAGCCATAATACAGAATGTTGAAAAGGATTGAACGAATTATATTATGCATCTTTGTTGTCTGGGTTATTTGGTCACAATGTTAAGTGAGCTCCAAGTATATATAAGTTTGTTGTATTCTTCGAACATCAAATTCCAAAACTCTCGTTTGTCAGGGGATAGGCGTTCCATTTTTACTGGGTATTTATGTATCGTGTATTTTGAAGCTGATTTATGATTTTTAAAAATTTGGTAGGCCCTTGGTATATGGTATGAAGACGTTACCAAGT
>JAESUK010000223.1 GCA_016763095.1 Alphaproteobacteria bacterium | reverse complement strand
GGTCTAAGGCCGCGCCTCTCTTTTCCTCTTGGAAGATCAAAAATCCACCGATCCCAGCGCCAAATATTTTATGATCTGACCAGAGCTCAAGCGCATCTTTTGCCACTGTGATGCGTAGGGTATCTGTTTTTTGCGTTATATCTTGAGTACCTAAATTAACAAGCTTATTACCTTGAAATTCTCGAAATACATTTTGAGGGTTTTGCGTATACATACCGCCGATCACGACCAAAGATAATATGAGTGCAGGAAGGACAAATTGAAGCGTGTATTTAAATTTTGTAATCAGGAACAACACGATGATCATCGCCGTACCTATCCACCCAGCACGTGAGCCATTGAACATCATCGCAATGGGCAATGCTCCCCATAAAGCGTGAGTCAAGAACAGTTGCATTTTGGATGCTATATTGATTTTTTGATCATCAAAATATGTATAAATCACAACAACACATAACATTAAAAATGCAAATGCATTTCGGTTACCCATGAAACCTGACAATGCTTGATAATTTGCATTCCCTCCTTGCCTTGTTCCGTACTGTGTCAGTAAAAACCAAACAACACCCAGAATTATTGTTCCCAAAGTAAACAGTAAGAAAAAGCGCAGATAGGTGAAAATAGTTTTCTCAGATAGGTTTGTGACACACCATCCCGCAAAGAAGATATAGCCTGTTAAAACACCCCAGCCGATACCTCGGTTTAACACTGCCCAGTTGCTGATGTTTCCATATTGGAGATAGGCATTTACAAGCCCCATTACAATCGCGCCAAGTAATGCAAAGAACCATACATCGTTGCAAGGCGTTTGCCATTTTGGCCATCTGGATTGTTTTAGAAACAAAGAGAGGAGAATGAGCGCACCAGCACATGGGATCACAAAGTCACCCAAGTTTAGACGTAACCCCATATATGTATCCGTCACACCAAACAAAATTTGTGTTTGGATACCAACCCCTAATAAAGAGAGGAGAATAAGTGTTATAAAATTAAGGCGAGAAGATAGCATTTTTGCTCTTACATAGGATCTTATTTACGGGTTACTTGTTTCGTGTCTTGCTTGCGCTCTTGCATAAGCCATGTTGGCAACCCAACCATTATCGCGGAGACAAGGCCTAATAAACCAACTTGAATAGATACAATGAAGGCTTGTTCAATGCCGACACCCAATAAGCCAAGACCATAGACAAAGGCCCCTTCACGCACACCCCATCCACCAATTCCAATTGGTAGACTAGAGATCAACGCGATCATTGGAAGCACCGTCAAAAGTTGAACAAAGCTTATTTCAGCACCTGAGGCATTTAAAAGGATGTGTACTGAGCCAAAATATAGAAGCTGTGCAACAAGGCTTACAGATACGATTGAGCTAAACAATACAGGCCTTACAAATATGGACTGCATGTATTTGATTGTGGCGGCGGTCTTTCTAGAAGACTGTAGAAATGCACCATATTTTGTTTTTGATAAAGCGAATAAGCCAAGGAGTAATGCGACGATTGTTCCAAAAAGGCTCGCCCCCATAACGATGATCTCTTGTCCCATGAACTCTGTGGCAAAAGGCATAAAGATAGCGGCTAGTATTAAAAGTGCTAGTACCGTCATCAAACGATCAATTAGGCTTGCGCCAAGGGCAAACAACAGGGAAACCTTGTGGCGTACCGTCAAGGCGATCCGCACGGCAAGACCACTAATTGATGTTAGGAAAAGAAGGTTTGCGATAAGGGCTGCAAAGGTAACTTCTAAGGATTTTCTGTAGGACATGCGCACACGACCTGTATTTACGATCAAGTGCCAACGCCCACCCAAGACAAGTGTTTGCATGACCAAACACATGAATGATCCACCAAGCACCCATCCAGAAATATGCTCTATAGACCCACCAACATCACCCCAATTGATTTGAATCGCAACGAATGCGAGCAACATGATTGAAATCATAATTTTAAAGAAAATGGCGTTTAGTAGACCTGACATGCTTTTGTTTAGCATATAATGTTTTTGAGGGAAAGATGTTCTCAAACTCCCTGCATGTAATTTTTACTTGTAGACCAGCTTCAAATTCTCTATACGTGTTCGTGGAAAGTCGGCGTGGGCGAGCGCTTCGCCAATCTGGTCAGATCCGAAAGGAAGCAGCCACAACGAATTCATTCGGGTCATGTTCGGCTTTCTACTTCATTCCCCTTTACTATATACTATATTGCCATATTGATCTTCTTGTCGGATAATGCCTGATGTCTTGGCAACTCATTTGCATTATTGTCCTTATTATTTCTGTGATCCAAACAGAGGCTAATAGAGTCCTCCAGCTCAATCCTATTATGTTGAACTTCTGGCGTTCTTTATTCGCCACCATTGTTCTATCTTTGATTTTATTTTCTCCAGATTTGAATACTTCCATGCCCTTTATTCTCTCAGGGCTTTTAACGGGGGTTGTGAGCGCTTTATTGTCGACCACTATTTTTCATCTTTCAAAGCAGTATGGAAGTAAAATTGCAGCACTGAGCACTCAAACAAATACGCTTATCATCTTTTTCATGTGGTTACCGTTTGACTGGAACAATTTCATTGCCTCACCTCTACATTCTGTCAGTGTCACAATTTGTGTTTTAATTGGTGTCGGAGCCTCTTATTTTTTAAGCCGATCTCCTCTAATACGACGCCCCCTTAAAATTTTATTCTTACTCTCTATTGTTATCTCTATCTCAGTTATCATTGGAAAGCGCGTGCTTCCCGAGAATATCTCAATGAACGATCTCCTCTTCTATTCTTTTATTATTATGGCGACACAAACGTTTGTTAGTGCAGGCGCTATGTGGGTGAAGGCTTATTCATTTTCTTTAACACCGCGCATGCTTAAAGGGTCTTTTGGGCTTGGGTGTGTTGTCCTTATTGGATGTCCGTTGAGCTGGCTCGCCATTGTGGCAACACCAAATCCGGCCTATTTTCATGCTATTCTTATGACCATTCCCATTATCCTTTTGATCTATCATAAACTTTTTAAGATTGATGATTATATTCCATTGATCCCAAGTATTATCCTTACTTTCTCCATGATGCTTCTTGCCTACATATCGTAAGATACGGGGCTATTTCATAAGTCCAGATCCTAGCCTTTACATTTTAAGATCACACAGGTATTTTACATTCATAAAATATGAGCAAAATAACAAAAGCCATAATGATAAAGGAATAAAACATGTTTGATTTTACAGGAAAAACAGCCTTGATTACAGGCGCAACAGGCGGTATCGGCGAAGCAATTGCCCGCACTTTACACGCGCAAGGCGCAACAGTTGGAATCTCTGGACGTAACGAAGAGAAGCTAAGTACTCTAGCAGCAAACCTCGGAGACCGCGTTCATGTTCTTCCTGCTGACTTATCTTCTGATGAAGCTGTGGTTGACCTTGTAAAACGTGCAAATGAAGCGATGGAACAGGTTGATATCTTAGTCAACAACGCAGGTTTAACACGCGACAATCTTTCTATGCGTATGAAGGATGCTGAATGGCAGGATGTATTAGACGTTAACCTTACTGCTCCCTTTAAACTCGCAAAAGCTGTGCAGCGCGGCATGATGAAACGTAGAAATGGGCGCATTGTGAACATCGCCTCTGTTGTTGGAGTCACAGGCAACCCTGGACAATGTAACTATGTTGCTTCTAAAGCAGGGATGATCGGTTGGTCAAAAGCAATGGCACAAGAAATTGCAAGCCGTGGCATTACTGTCAATTGTGTTGCCCCTGGGTTTATCGCCACGGCAATGACAGACGCGCTAGATGACAGTCAAAAAGAAGCTATTAATACAAAAATACCTGCTGGTCGGATGGGATCAGTCGACGATATTGCGGCTGCTGTTTTGTTTCTTGCAAGCGCAGAAGCTGGTTATATTACCGGATCAACAACCCATGTTAACGGCGGGATGGCAATGATTTAGCGAATCTTTAGAGAATATGGCAAATACATTATCCACATCTCTTGGGTCCTCTATACCTCTACAACCTTGCCACAGCCTTAGTTTTGTAAATAATGGCGGGGCATGAAAATAAAGTTCTTGCAATTGGGTAGTAGGATGGATATGTTCACGCCCGATTGACTTATTAGGCGTGGTAACACGTTATTTAACAGAAAAGGAAATACTATGAGTGACGTAGCTGAGCGCGTAAAAAAGATTGTTGTTGAACATCTTGGCGTAGAAGAAAGCAAAGTTTCAGAAGCAGCAAGCTTCATTGATGATCTGGGTGCAGACTCACTTGATACAGTTGAGTTGGTAATGGCGTTTGAAGAAGAATTCGACGTTGAAATTCCAGATGATGCAGCAGAAAAAATCCAAACTGTTGGTGATGCTGTTTCTTTCATATCTAAAAATGTAGCTTAATCGCTATTATTTTTAGTTATTAAGATATCTAATAAATTATGAGACGTGTTGTTGTAACAGGCATGGGAATGGTGTCACCCCTCGGAGTTGGGGTGTCACATAACTGGTCGGCAATCACACAAGGTCAAAGCGGCATTCGTAAGATTGAACGCTTTGATGCATCGGACATCAGCTCCCAAATTGCAGGAATTGTGCCGTATGCCTCTGAAGGGCATGAGGGCGATTATGCTTTTGATCCTGAAAAATACGTAACGCCAAAAGAGCAAAAGAAGATTGATACATTCATTCTCTATGCTCTTGCTGCGGCGTCAGAAGCTGTTGCAGACAGCGGTTGGACACCAGAAGATAACGAATCGTTAGAACGTACTGGTGTTATGATTGGCTCTGGAATTGGCGGATTACAAACAGTTTATGAGACATCAAAAACATTGGATGGAAAAGGCCCGCGTCGCGTGTCTCCGTTCTCTGTTCCTGCAATGTTGATTAATTTGGCCTCAGGTCATGTTTCCATTAAATACGGCTTTAAAGGTCCTAACCATTCTGTGGTTACAGCCTGTGCAAGTGGTACACACGCCATTGGCGATGCCGCACGTATGATTATGCTTGATGATGCAGACGTGATGGTTGCCGGTGGTGCAGAATCTGCCGTAAACCGTATCGGTGTTTCATCTTTCGCAGCACTTCGTGCACTTTCCACGGGATATAACGATGACCCTACATCTGCTTCTCGTCCATTCGATGAAGGTCGTGATGGCTTTGTTATTGCAGAAGGGTCGGGCATTCTTATTCTTGAAGAATACGAGCATGCGAAAAAACGTGGTGCTAAAATCTATGGTGAAATTGTTGGTTACGGAATGTCGGGAGATGCATATCATATTACGTCTCCAGCGGCAGACGGTGATGGTGGTTTCAGAGCTATGCGCGCTGCATTAAAACGTGCAGAGATGAATCCTGAAGACATTGACTATGTGAATGCACATGGAACATCTACACCAATGGGTGATGGCATTGAATGTACAGCGATTAAGCGTATGTTTGCGAACTCTCTTGATACACTTTCTATGTCTTCTACGAAATCTTCTATTGGACATTTACTTGGGGCGGCGGGCGCGGTTGAAGCCATTTATTCCATGAAAGCATTGGAAACAAATATTTTGCCACCAACGCTTAATTTGGAGAATGTTTCAGAACCTTGTAAGGGTCTTGATCTTGTTGCAAACACTGCAAAAGATAAAAAAGTGAACGTTGTCCTCTCTAATTCTTTCGGGTTTGGCGGAACAAATGCCAGCCTCGTTATGAAATCTATTTAATATATACATAATGATATAGACATAACTTTCAGGCTATGATATCAGCATGGCCAGAAGACATCTTTTATGGTGTCTATCACCACTTACATTTTATTATAGGTATTTATTTATGGCGTTAAAACGTGCTTTTGACATTGTTGTTGCATCGGTTGGGCTTGTTGTCACATCCCCTATTACACTCTCTATTGGGTTTTCTATGGCAGTGGCGTATAAGTCGTCACCACTCTATCGACAAATACGTGTTGGTTTAAATAACAAACCTTTTACGATATATAAAATAAAGTCGATGAGTGATTCTAAGGATGCACAAGGCTTCTTACTTTCAGATGAGCACAGAACATCACGATTGGGAAAGTTTCTGCGCAAAACGCATTTAGATGAACTCCCTCAACTTCTTAATATTCTTAAAGGAGATATGAGCATTGTTGGGCCAAGACCCGTACATGCCAATGTAGAGGAATCCAAAGACACAAAAAGACACCTTGTTAGACCAGGGCTTACCGGTATGGTTCAAATATCTGGAAAGAACCTTCTTTCACATGATGAATGCCTAGAACTAGATCATAACTATGTTGATAATCATCCCCTGTCTAGAGATTTTATGATTTGTGTTCGTACACCAATGAGCATCGTCAAGTTTCGTCATGCGCCTCACTTCAAAGAAAGCGCGCAAATTTCACATATACCCAATCAAGAGGCTCTAAAACGTAAGATTGATTAATTTAATCGCGTTGTCCCATTTGAAGGTCTAATGGATGAATGACCTTTGGCTGTTTCTTTTTCGAGGCTTTATCGTCATTCAAATTCTTATCAAAGAAATGATATGAGAAACATAGGGCTAAGAAAATCCAAAACCCTGTATTTCTAAAGTTTTGATGTGTTAACCCATACAGAATAATAGGCATGAGCAAAAGCGAGTAATATAGCGGTAGGCGCATAAACACAAACGTCAAAAAACCTCCAAAAAGAAGAAATCCAAGTATTCCATATGAGAAGACTATGGTTGCCAATCCAGAATGTAGTTCTTGGCGCGCATTAAAGCGCCAATGCGCACCCTCTCCTGCCCCTGTTAACAAGTATTGTGGATATTCAATCAGACGTGAATATCCACGCACCATAGGGTTATCATCAACGTCCACGCCGATCTTTCCTAGTCTATGTACCGCAGCGCCGATATTATCCGCTGCAACTACCCAGTTTTTTACTTGTTGTGGCGCGGTCACTTCTGTAATCAAAAATGTTAAAAGTCCAAGGACAAATACGGCCTTTAATTTTTTACTTGTGACAGGCTGAAACCCGACAAATAAAACCAGCACACCAAATGAAATCATGCCCGCTTTTGAGAGCGCTTCTGTTTGTATATAAGCAAGTGCCGTGAAGAGGATAAGATCAAACAAGTTGATCTTGGCGCCACGTTTTAAAACGATAAGGATCGCGCCCATTAACAAAGACCAGTATGCTAATTGATTTGGATTGTTAAACGTTCCTGTGTGACGTACTCCGTCCTCAGCAAGCCCCAAGACATACAATAATTGTATCAGGATAATAACCGCAACGGACATATACGTCATGCGATTTAAGAAAACGGGGGCTTGTTTAAACAAAAAGACAATGAAGCAGAAGGTCGCAAAATTAAAGACATAGAACATGCTCGGCGCAATAAAGCTTCGATCTCCTATATGCATATAATAAATCAGATTGATGAGGCTTGTTAAGATCACAAATAGACCACCTGATATATGCGCCGCCGACATCTGCCCTTTATGGTTTAGCACTGCTAGAACGAGTGCTGGCGCAAGCCCTAATGCTAACAACAAATCGGCAGGTTGCGGCAACCCACTGTGAAAGACATAAAACGGGGACAACAATAAATAACCAATCCAAATGAGGACAAAAATTAGACTAGAGAAGGTCAATATGCCTGTTTTTATTTTCGGACGCCGTAGCGCAGGAAACGGTGCGGCACGGTAAGCTTGAGGCGCTTGTGTTGGATTTTTTACATTCATCTTTGTTGCCTCCCATGTAATCTATTTTGAGGTGGAAGAAGTTGTTGGTTTTCATTTTTGAAAAAGTGCCACGAATAGGCAAGCGCAAGAAACACCCAAAAATAGCTAAACCGAACGTTTTGATGGCTTAACCCATATAGGAAGATGGGAATCAACATGGCTGTGTAATGCCATGGCAGGCGATAAAATATGCTTCCCAAGAACATAAGAAAGAAAGCAAAGCCAAAGATACTGTAACTAAATATAAGCGTCGCGATCCCTGAGTGGAGTTCTTGGCGACCAAAGCGCCAATGCGCCCCTTCCCCTGCGCCTACAAGCACGAATTGTGGGTATTCGAGTAAGCGCCCATACCCGCGCGCCTCTGCCGTATCGTCGGCTTGTTTACCAAGTGTTCCTAAACGATCGGACACGGCCTCGAGTGTGTCAATTTTTTCGACAAAGGTGAAAAGCTGTTGGGGATTATGAAACTTCACCATAAAAATCAAAGCAAAGCATAAAATGGCAATCCAGCGCATACGCTTGGTCATAGAGGGTGAGAAAAGAGTGATCGCAATCAACACCACAAAAACGATCATCCCCGCCTTTGATAGCGCCTTCATTTCGATATAACCCAGAATTGCGAGCAAGACGAGATCCAGTCCCTTCATTGGCTCATGGCGTTTGAGCACAACAATAATTGCGGCGCTTAATACCCCCCAATAGGCAAGCTGGTTCGATCTATTAAATGTTCCACTTGCTCTGTAATCATCGGCATCTGGAAAGAATAAGACGAATACGAGCTGAACAATGATAATTGCCACAACCATGCGATACGTCCATTTGTTGGCCGTATCGGGGCTTTGACGAAAAATTAAAATTGCATAGATGAAGATGAGGAAGTTAAACAAATAGTAGATACTATGGAGAATAAATTTTATATCGGGTGTAAAAAAATAATGCACCGCATTAATTGTTATGGTTAACCCAACAAAAATGCCTCCGAAAATGTAGACCCCTGTAATATTAGAGTTCTCCTGATTTGAATATCTTAGGAAGGCATATGAAAAAAATGCTAGTATGCCCGTGAAGATAAAAATATCAGAGGGCTGAGGTACGCCGCTTTGAAAAACGTAAAAAGGTGAAAGAAAAATATAAATGACCCAAACCCACAAAAACGCCCGCGACCGTCGTGCTGATGATGCAACATCGTGCATAACCGTTTGGTGGTGTAAAAAAGGGTTCGTGGTTGCGAGCATTTTATTTTTGATACTTTCGTCTATTGTCATTGTGCATAATGTTTCTGGAAAAATCACGCGAGAAGATGAAGTTGCTCTCAATAAAATCCTAAAAAACGTCAAAAAAGTGCCAAATGGGTCATTTAGGCAGGAAATTCAGCACATAAAAGATATTCAAGATTCCGTTTTGGCTATTTCCCCGCTTCTTAAAAAGATTCCTGTGCGAAAAACCAGAGAGCCTCAAGACCTTCTTGATGCACAACATGGGCAATGTAGTGATCGGGGACGAACGATTGAAAAAGCCCTGCGATACCATGGTTTCGACGTGCGTTTTGTTTCTATTTTCAGCAGAGATAAAACTTTCACACCAAAAGCAACTTTGGCGATTGATAGCGGACATGATTTACGATCACATGCTCTTGTTGAGGTTAAGACCTCACGCGGGTGGATGTTTGTTGACACGAATGCGCGCTGGATTGCATTAAGCCATGAAGATAATCCTGTCTCTCTTGAAACATGGAAGCATGTTCAAGGTAAAGAGGGTTTCAAATGGGTCGCGGACAATGATGGAGAAATTTATTGGCTTTTGCGTAAAGATTATACAATCGTCTATGGATTATACACGCGACACGGCTTGTTTTATCCGCCCTTTACACCGTATATTCCAGATGTAAATTTACAAACTCTGGTTAAGGGACACTTCTTCTAAAATGCGCATTTTTCTTTCTTTTTGTATGATCTGCCTTCTTGGTCTCGGCGTTGTCGCAGGCGGTATTGCCTATGGATATTCTCTGTACACAAGCAAAGGGACGCTGACTAAGGATGTTCAGCTTATTATTCCAAAAGGTACGGGAGTTGGTGGTATTGCTACGCTTCTCAAAGAGAAAAACATCATTAAAAATCCACTTTTATTTAAAGTTATGGCGCGAGTTACAGATGTTCAGAGCGATCTAAAAGCTGGGGAATATCAATTCTTTTCCCATGTTTCTATGAAAGAAGTGTTTTCAAAGCTCTCAAGCGGTGAAATTATCCTGCGCCAGATCACGATTCCTGAGGGGTATACAAGTTTTGAAATTGTACGCCTTCTCAAAAAGAAAAAGGGTATAGAGCACGATATCAAAACCACACCTCGCGAAGGCACGCTTTTGCCAAATACCTATTCCTATCAAAGTACCGACACAGCGCATCCTATTCTTGATCAAATGGAAACAGCGCTCACTGATATACTCGAGAAAGCATGGAATGCCAGAGCAAACAATCTTCCTTTTAAGACAAAACGCGAGGCAATTATTCTTGCCTCTATCATTGAAAAGGAAACAGGAATTGCGACAGAGCGCGCGAAGATTTCAGGGGTTTTTGTAAATCGCCTGAATAAGGGCATGCCTCTTCAAACAGATCCAACCGTTATTTATGCCATCACGAAGGGGGCGCATAAAGACAATGGGAAAGGACCTTTAGGTCGTCGACTTTTGCGGAAAGATTTAAGCATCGACTCGCCTTATAACACTTACAAATATGCTGGACTTCCCAAAGGACCAATTTGTAACCCTGGGAAGGATGCTATCATTGCATCCCTTAATCCAGAGAAGCATAACTATTTTTACTTTGTTGCAGATGGGACGGGCGGGCATATCTTTTCAAAAACACTCGCAGAACATAACCGGAATGTGGCACAATGGAGAAAGATTCGTGCGAGGAAGCTTCGCGGGAAATAAACAATAAATAAATTTGCAGATAAATGACTCCATCAAAAAAACCACATCCATGTCAGGCATATTGTTCCCTTAAAAAACGCAATAGAAATATTGGTCGATTATCCGCCATTGCTGAAATTATTAGTCGTGATTTTTTGACGACCATGCCCGAGGGTGCATACGAAAATCGTCTTGACCAAATTTCATACCTTCATCGTCGTATCCATGATGACATTGTGTGTCCTGATTCACAGGCTTGGCTTGAGGAAGCACAGGAGCATCTTGCCACTCACCCTGGGCTTTGGGATGAATGGGATACTGCAAACCTTATAGAAACCGTCAAACGATATAAAAACCATGCCATTCTGGATCCAGATATGTTGGAAGAGTCTGCCCGAATTGCCAATGAAGGACGACGCGTCCACAGCCTATGTTTAAAGAACAATGACTGGGAAATGGCACAGGCTCATTTAGAACGTGTTGCTGTCCATGTCCGCAAGCTAGCAAAATTAAAAGCTAAATCCAGAAACAGCGCCACCCTTTATGAGGCGCTCATTCAAGATTACTCTCCAGGGGTGTCTTTGGAAAAATTATGGAAGTGGTTTAACCATATTGATACAGAGCTTCGTATTTTACTTCCGCAAGTGATAGAACGCCAAAAGATGCGTACGCCGATTGTTTCTCTTGCTGGACGTTATGATCCCGAGGCACAAATGTGGTTGAACCGTAGCCTTTTGGAATTATTTGGATTTGATTTTGACCGTGGAGGTCTTTACGAAACGGAACATAGCCCCGTTGAAGGTGGAACACCTGACGATACGCGTCTTGTGATTAAAAATGTCGACCCACGTGATTTTATGAATTCTATGAAATCAGCACTTCATGAAGGTGGGCATGGTTTATATATTCAAGGTCTGCCAAGAAAAGGGGGAAGTGGTTATCAGCCTGTTTCTCATGATCTGGGAACGACCATGCATGAATCTCAGGCTTTATTGGTTGAAATGGTGATTGGGCGTACGCCTGAGTTTTTTGAGTTTTTAGCGCCTCGCCTTGAAGGCTTGTTTCATACTGTTCGTGATCCATCTCTTACTGCGGGTAATCTTCATCGCCGTAAAACACTCGTCAAACCCACCCTTGACCGTAAAGGTGCGGACGAGCTCACCTACTTCTTCCATATTTTCTTGCGCTTTAAGATTGAATGCGACCTGATCGAAGGTAAAATGGAAGTGGCCGATATACCTGCCTTTTGGACAGAATGGATGCACGATCATCTAGGTGTGATGCCCCAAAACCATACAGAAGGTGTGATGCAAGACGTACATTGGTTTGTTGGAAAGTTTGGGTATTTTCAAGCTTATACATTGGGACATATGGTTGCCGCGCAACTCTTTGATACCATGCAACAAGATATTCCAGATCTTTATTCTCGTATCCGTAATGGCGACTTTAAGCCGATTACAAAATGGTTGAACAGACATATTCACTCTAAAGGTAGTATTCAGCCGTGGGATGAACTTTTAAAAGATGTAACAGGAAGCGAGCCATCTCCAGATTTCCTTATTAGCCACATAGAAAACCGCTATCTGGGAGGATAGATTTAACAATGCAAAAAACAGTTTTAGATAATGGGCTTACAATTGTAACAGACCCTATGCGTTCGGTTGAAACCGTTGCCCTTGGTGTATGGTGTGGCACGGGGGCGCGCCACGAAGACATGAAATATAACGGTGTTGCCCATATGGTTGAACATATGGTGTTCAAGGGTACAAAAATGCGTACATCCCTACAAATTTCTGAGCAAATGGAAAATGTTGGGGGGCGTATGAACGCCTATACGGGGCGCGAAGCTACGGCGTATTATACGCATATGTTGAAAGATGATTATGTCCTTGGTTTGGATGTGATTTCCGACATGGTACAAAACTCAACAATGCCAGCGCATGAGATTGAACGTGAGCGCGGAGTGATCATCCAAGAAATTGGCATGTACCGTGATGCGCCTGACGATCATATTTTTGATATTGCCCAAGAACAAGCCTTTAAAGACCAGACCGTAGGCGCGCGCATTCTTGGCTCTGTTTCGAATATTCAGAACATGCCAAAATCTGCGTTAACTGGCTACATTGAACAACACTACACACCCAAAAGAATGGTTGTATCCGCCGCAGGAAATATAGATCACGATGCATTGGTGGAACATACTGAACGCCTTTTTGATGGCTTATCAAAAGATTAAGAGCGCGAGGTAGTGCCGTCTGTATATACTGCGGGTGACATTCGCGAGACACGTGATTTGGAACAAGCACATATCTTTTTAGGGTTTGAAAATGTTTCATATAACGATCCTGATTACTTTGCAATGCGTACATTATCTTCTGTCCTTGGTGGGGGCATGTCATCGCGACTATTCCAAGAAGTACGTGAAAAGCGCGGACTTGCTTATGAAGTCTATACCTATGCCATGTCGACATCAGACAGCGGACTATTCTCAGTTTATGCAGGCACAAACCCTGAGGACTTAGCGTCTTTAATGCCTGTGATTTCTGAGGAGATTATGAAAGTGACACAAAGCATCACAGCCGAAGAACTAGCGCGAGCAAAAACTCAAATGAAGTCTGGGTTTTTAATGTCTCGTGAATCTGTCAATCGTCGTGCAGATCAACTTGGAAAGTGCTTCCTTCAAACAGGAGAACTGCTTGATATTGAACAACGCATTTCGGAGATTGAAGACATCACCGAACAAGATGTTGCCAAAGTCGCCAAAAAGATTTTCTCCAGCACGCCAACCTTTGCCGCTCTAGGTGATTTAGAAAAACTCGAATCTTATGATCATATTTCGGAGCGTTTAGTGGCGTGATAAAATTAAAAATTGAACAGCTCGGAACATGTACGGTCGAGGGATTTCCCTCTTTCCCCTACACATGTCTTACGACTGAGCGTTTGATTATCCGCGCTCCAAATATTTCCCATCAAAAAGACTGGGTTGATGTACGCACCCAGAACAAAGATCGCCTCCAACCTTATGAACCCTTATGGTCGGAAAACTGGAGCACAGCAGAGGGTTATCGCGCACGCCTTGCCTATCAGAATAAAGAGTGGCGCGATGATCGCGGGTATTTCTTTCTGCTTTTTCGTCGCGATGATCAATCTCTCATTGGTGGCATGAATGTAAACAACGTGATCCGTGGATCTGCACAGTTCG
>JAESUK010000222.1 GCA_016763095.1 Alphaproteobacteria bacterium | reverse complement strand
GATAGAATTCAAAATCGCTATGGTGAAACTATTTTTCAGCATGATAATCGTACATGCCCTGAATGTGGAGATTTGATCCAATGGGAACATCAAGCTGTTCCAACCATCCCAGATGGAAGAGAGTCCGTTAGTAATCCTCAGAATGTTTACCAGATTGTGTCTATATTGGAAGGTGTGGTTGAGCGCGGAACAGGGCGACGTTTGCGATCCTTAAACCGTCCATTGGCAGGCAAAACAGGAACAACAAACGAGTCACGTGATGCATGGTTTATTGGCTTTTCACCTGACTTAGCGGTTGGTGTTTACACAGGCTTTGATACACCCCAAACCCTTGGAAAAAAAGAAACAGGGTCATCCGTAGCCCTTCCCGTTTTTAAAAGCTTCATGGAAAAAGCACTTGAAGACGTGCCCGCAACACCGTTTCGTGTACCAGAAGGCATGCGTCAAATTCGTGTAAATCCAAAAACTGGGCAACGTGTAAGTCCGTTGGATGAAAGCGGAATTTGGGAAGCCTTCGTTCCAGGCACAAGCCCAGAAAATTCAACATTAATTATTGAGGGCGGTCGTGCAAACGAAGAAGGTGGGCTACTACCTGATGAATACGGCTATGGATTTGATAACCCATATGGTGCTTATCACACACCGAGTGATCTATATATGCGTCCAAATCAAAACCAGCCAAACCAACCGAATCCATCGGGACACCAAAGTGCCCCAAGTACGGGCACAGGTGGATTGTATTAAAAATTTTGTGTTTATAAAGATATATTAGAAAAATAGCATTTATATATTTGCTATTTATTGTTATGGTGCGCACATGAAAAACTCATTGGCTGGAAAAATATTAATCTCATCTCCTCATATTGATGATCCCCGTTTTGAAAAAACGGTTATCTTTATCTGTACGCATAATGAAGAAGGCGCAATGGGTTTAACGATCAATAAACGCCTCACAGATTTGAACCTTGCTGAGCTATTGGCGGAACCAAGTGAAGATGAAAATTTGGAAAGAGTGAAGCTCCCAGTTTTTATTGGTGGACCGTTAGAACCAGAGCGTGGGTTTCTTCTACACTCATCAGCACATAATCGCGCCGACAGTACGATCGTTGGTGATAATTTTGGCGTATCAGGCACGCTGGACACACTGAAATCTATCTCTTCCCAAAATGAGCTTCCAAAAGATGTAATCTTTGCTCTCGGCTATGCAGGGTGGGATAATGGACAGCTTGAGCAAGAGTTAAAAAAAGATGTCTGGCTGATTATTGATGCGAGCAAGAATTTGGTTTTTGAGACGGATAGCGAAAGCCTATGGGATACATCCATGTCTCTTTTGGGTGTTGATCCTTTGTTACTTGCCACGCATACTGGACAAGCTTAAACTCAGGACTCATAAAATAAGGAAACCATCATGGGGAAATCCGCAAAACCAAAAAACAACGCTGGTTTAAAACGTGTCTATAACGCATTCTTTTTTTCCGTTGATGGTTTGAAAAGTAGCTTCAAAACAGAGGCCGCATTCCGACAAGAAGTTGCTCTTATGATCGTGGCAATTCCTTTGGCGCTATGGCTTGGGCAAACGCCTGTAGAGAAAGTATTATTGATAAGTTCCTTATTATTCATTCTGATTGCCGAGTTGGTCAATACAGCTATTGAATGTGCGATTGATAGAATTTCATTAGAAAAACATGAGCTCTCAAAAAATGCCAAAGATGTTGGTTCTGCAATTGTCCTTATCGCGTTGATCAATGCCGTCATAACATGGGCGTTGCTTCTTATATGATGATAAAGCACCTTTCCCTTATCTTAGCTTGTTTACTGGTTTCTCCAGTCGTTGCGCATGCAGAAAAAAACCTAATCGTAACTCCCACCTATGAGGATTTAAAATACGGCAATGCGTCGGGTCACAAGTTAGACGTTTATACTCCCACTGATGTAGCTAAGAACGCGCCGATCATTTTCATGGTGCATGGTGGTGCATGGAAAATAGGGGATAAGACCAGTGACTTTGTGGTTAAAAACAAGGTTGAAAAGTGGGTATCTGAGGGCTATATATTTGTTTCGACAAACTATCGTTTCTTACCTGTCGCACCCTATAACCAAGCCCAAGATATTCGCAAAGCACTTGCCTTTGTGCAGACGCATGCGCGTGAGTGGGGCGGTGATCCCGACAAAGTAATTATGATGGGGCATTCCGCAGGTGCGCATTTGGTTGCACTCGTGAATGCTTATCCAGAGCTTGCGTATAGATTAAAAGTAAAGCCGTGGTTGGGAAGCGTTATACTTGATAGCGCGGCATTAGATGTTGTCTCTATCATGGAGCAGAAACACCATGTGCTCTATGACCGCGCGTTTAGCAATAAGCCGTTTCTATGGAGAAGAAATTCCCCAGATCACCAGTTAAAGGAAGATGCCTTTCCAATGCTTCTTGTCTGCTCAACGCGCCGCGAAATATCGTGTTTGCAAGCTAGAAATTTCGAAGAGCATGCAAAATCTCTTGGCGTAAAAGTAAGTGTTTCAAAACAAGATTTGTCACATCGTAATATCAATAAATATTTGGGATTAGAGAGTGAGTATACGGATATCGTGGATCAGTTTATGAACGATCTTCTGGGAAATTAACTCCATACAAATCGTGATCTTCACGTGTACCATTAATTTCCGCAAACTTCGGAGACATACCTTCTTTGATGAAATGAAAACGCTCCAACAATTTTTGGCTACGTGTATTATCAGGAAGAATGGCCGCGTGCACACGTTGAAGCTTTAAGATATCAAAACAAAATGCCAATGTGGAATCCATGGCCTCGCTCATAAATCCTTGTCCCTCATGCGCTTCATCAATCCAATATCCAAGGGATGCGAACTGTGCAGATCCACGGATCACGTTGTTTACATTCATGCCGCCAATGAGAGATTGATCATCGCGACGAAAAAGAAGAAAGAAGTACCCACGATCTTCGCGCCACTCTTTATTCTGATAGGCAAGGCGGGCGCGATAACCCTCTGCTGTGCTCCAGTTCTCTGACCATAAGGGCTCATAAGGTTGAAGGCGATCTTTGTTCTGGGTGCGTACATCAACCCAGTCTTTTTGATGGGAAATATTCGGGGCGCGAATAATCAAACGTTCAGTCGTAAGGCATGTGTAGGGGAAAGAGGGAAATCCCTCGACCGTACATGTTCCTAGCTGTTCAATTTTTAACTCTATCACGCCACTAAACGCTCCGAAATATGATCATAAGATTCGAGTTTTTCTAAATCACCTAGAGCGGCAAAGGTTGGCGTGCTGGAGAAAATCTTTT
>JAESUK010000221.1 GCA_016763095.1 Alphaproteobacteria bacterium | reverse complement strand
TGAAAGCTAAGTGTGTATTGTTCTCCTTGCTCATGTTTAAAAATAATAGCAGGGGCATCTGACTTATATTTTAAAAGGTTTTCAGCATAATTAATGGACGCATCGGGGAAAAAAGTAGCATCAATAATATCATTAGGATTGCTTAGGATGGTGTTGCCTTTGTCACCGACCAACCCGCAATAATCCCAGATCTTATTCCAAAAAGTTTCTAAATTCTCACAAGACCATGACCATAAATCGTGATAGTCAGCAAAGTCTTGATCAAGGTTTTTTATGAAATCTGTGAGTTTTGTATTCTCAACGCGGTGTTTAGAGGGGGACCAGATTGGTTTGTCTTCCAACATTATTGTTCCTTTTTCATCATCAACATGTAACATAGCTGTACTGCTTAGCGAATAACCATATAGAACCAAAAATTAAACGCAAAGCCCAAACGCAAACAAAAGTATAAAACATATTTTATGATGACTTTATTTAAAACATTTCTTCTCTTCATTCTCGTTATAGGCGGGGTATCTGTTGCGAACGCACAAACTAAACTCACCGCTGAAAAAGCACACGTCAGAATAAAGCTCATTTCTTCTGTGGATGCGGTTGTCGCGGGGCAGTCATTTGATGTCCTTTTAGAAAAGAATATTGATGATCATTGGCATACATATTGGAAAAACCCAGGGGATTCTGGCTTTCCTATTCAGGTAAAATGGAGTGCGCCTGAAAATGTAGAAATGAGTGAGCTTAAATGGCCAGTTCCACATGCCTTAGATGTTCAAGGTATTATGAACTTCGTCCATGAAGGGCAAGTACACCTTGTTGCAACCGTTACAATCCCAGAAGATTACAATGCAGAGAGCTTCTCATTAAAAGTGAATGCGGACTTATTAGTATGTAAGGAAATTTGTATTCCAGAAAGCGATGAAGCAATCTTTGAGCTTCCTGTACGCGAAGTATCAAATAAAGCAAACCAAGACATATTTGAGATCGCGTATGATAATCTCCCTAAAAATTACGATGGTGACGTTAAAATCACTGAGAAGAACGGTAAGTTTCAAATCACGCTTTCTGATAATCCGTTTGAGACAGATACACCTGTGGTTTTCTTCTCAAATGATTGGGGCTTGGTTGAAAGTGGAAGTCATGCACAAATTCGTGCAGATGGAAAACACACAGTTTTCTCTTTCCCAAGAACAGATCGTGAGCTGAAAGAGATATCAACATTTCACGGTGTTCTTGCACAAGGTCGCTACGGCATTCATATCCAAAAGAACTCTCTAAGTGTTGCGACAAATATTGAGTCTGAGGCGCAAAACCAAGAAACAAATACAGAAAACGGCACAGCAACGGTTGGCTTGCTCTCTGCCATATTGTTCGCAATTATTGGCGGAATGATTTTGAACCTTATGCCATGTGTGTTCCCAATCCTTTCAATGAAAGCATTATCACTGGTTAAAATATCGGCGAAGCATCCAGCTGAAGCTATGAAGCACGGCTTTGCTTATACAGCAGGTATCCTTGTGTCCTTCTTGGCATTGGCAGTGGTCATTCTGAGTTTAAAGGCAGGTGGTGCAGAGATTGGTTGGGGCTTTCAGCTTCAAAACCCACTTGTTGTACTGATCCTGACATGGTTACTATTCGTGATTGGACTTAATTTATTGGGTGCATTTGATATCACGGGGCGCTGGACACAAGCGGGTTCAACAAAAGTGGCAAAGGCAACGGGATTAACACAAGACTTCTTAACAGGTGTGTTGGCTGTGATTGTGGCAACGCCGTGTACTGCACCTTTCATGGGTGTGGCGTTGGGGTATGCTTTGACGCAATCAGCCGCAGCAACAATATTGATCTTCCTAGGTCTTGGTTTTGGATTGGCGCTTCCTTTCTTATTGCTCTCAATGTTGCCAGTGCTACAAAAAATTATGCCAAAACCAGGCGCATGGATGGAGACATTCAAACAGTTCTTGGCGTTCCCAATGTGGGCAACCGCAATTTGGTTGGCATGGGTATTGGTACAACAATCAGGAACAAGTGGGTTGCTCGCTGTCTTGTCCGGAGCATTAATCATCGCCTTTGCGGTGTGGCTCACACAAAAGGGGTTAAATAGCTTTAAAATCATTCTTTTGATTTTATGTGCGGTTGGCTTGGTCAAAGCGACGCAATTCACGAAGGTAGGTGGCTATGAAGAATTATCCTACACACCAGAAGTTTTAGAAACAGCGTTGGCAACTAATGGTCCAGTGTTTGTCAATATGACAGCGGCATGGTGTATTACATGTAAAATCAATGAAAGGGTTTTGAGAAGTGATGATATCTCAGGGCTATTTAGTGATAAGAGCATTACTTATATTGTTGGCGACTGGACGTTAATGAACTCTGACATCACATCTTACTTAGAATCATTTGACCGTTCAGGGGTGCCGCTCTATATATATTATCCAGAGGCAGACACGAAGACTGGAAAACGTCCAGAGGCAATGGTTTTGCCACAGATATTAACGCGTTCAATTATAACAACAGCAATAGAATCCAACAAATAGGAGAGACATCTATGGTCCGCAAATTAGCACTTATTATAACAGCAATTTCAGCAATATTTCTTGCTCAGCAAAGCTTTGCTGAAATGATGGCGACACCAGTCGTTCAAGATACAATGCCTGCGCCAGTAACCGCGCCAGTACCCGTAGCAACGCCAGTGATAGGTCAACCTGCGCCAGCCTTTACTGCAATGGACACAAATGGAAACGAAGTTTCATTGGAAACACTAAAAGGTAAAGTTGTTGTTCTTGAATGGACAAATCACCTTTGCCCGTTTGTTGTAAAACATTATGGCAGTGGGAACATGCAGTCCCTTCAAGCGAAAGCGAAAGAATTGGGAGTAACATGGGTTTCAATTGTTTCCTCAGCAGAGGGAAACCAAGGTTACACAACACCAGAAGAAGCAAATGCAGTTATGGTTGAAAAGGGCGCAACGCCAGCACACCGTATTCTTGACCCACAAGGAACAATCGGTCATTTGTATCAAGCAAAAACAACACCACATATGTTTGTAATTGATGCAGAAGGTATCTTGCGTTACCAAGGTGCGATTGATGATAATCCATCACCGCGCCAATCTGCCGTTGATGGTGCAACGAACTATGTTCTTGCCGCGATGACAGCACTTACAGAAGGAAAAGCAGTTGAAGTTGCAGAAACACGTTCTTACGGTTGCTCTGTTAAATACTAGATTTCTTTACTAAAAACACTCGAAACCCCGCACAATGCCTTATTTCTTGGCGTGGCGGGGTTTTTTGTATTATGATTATAGAAACTGATTCGTTTTTTCTTCCACCTATCTGGTCCTATCAAAAATGGTACAATCTACACAAAAGTTAAAAACAGTCTCGAAAAGAGCACCCCAAAAAGATGTCGGCGATGACCGACTCTTAGTTCTGCCGACAGGTTATTTAGGCTTTCTTGGAAAGCGCGCATGTAAAGCCTTGGGTGTGACAGCCGCCGCAGCAAAGAAAACACATGTAAGCGAGCTCTTTCAATTCGTATCTGAAGATGATGCGCTTATCACTTCTCCGTTCAACTTAAAAGAACATGTCGATCATTGGATGCAAACCATTCGTCCCGGTGCGCAAAAGCTTCTGAACAAAAAGGGTAAAGAGGTTATCTTCCAATTTGATCAGGTGATATCGGA
>JAESUK010000220.1 GCA_016763095.1 Alphaproteobacteria bacterium | reverse complement strand
GCATCGGTCATTTCTTGCGTCGGTGGAATGGATATTCGTGAAGAGCGACGTGCCTTGAAAAAGGGGGCCCATATTGTTGTTGGTACGCCTGGACGCTTGCGCGACCATATTGAGCGTAGCCATTTTGACACCAGTGGTCTACGTGCTGTCGTGCTCGACGAAGCCGACGAAATGTTGGATATGGGGTTCCGTGAAGAGCTAGAATACATCCTCGGTTCTGCACCAGAGGAACGCCGCACACTCATGTTTTCTGCCACTGTGCCGAAAGCGATTGCGGGTCTTGCCAAGCGTTACCAAAAAAATGCTAAGCGCGTCGCAACCAAAGAAGAAGAAAAGCAACATCTTGATATTGAATATCAAGCGATGACAATTGCACCGAATGACCGCGAAAATGCGATCATTAATATTTTGCGTTATCACGAGGCTCAGAATGCAATCATTTTTTGCGGAACACGTGCGGCCGTTAATTTGATGAAAAGCCGTTTAAACAATCGCGGATTTTCCGTTGTGGCAATCTCTGGAGAGCTAAGCCAAAGTGAGCGCAGTAATGCGTTACAATCTTTGCGCGATGGTCGTGCACGTGTTTGTGTTGCCACAGACGTTGCGGCGCGGGGAATTGATCTACCAGGACTAGCGTTGGTGATTCACGCAGATTTGCCAAAAAACAAAGACATCCTCCTTCACCGTAGTGGCCGCACAGGTCGTGCGGGATCTAAAGGTGTGAGTACACTTGTCGTGCCCCATAATTGGCGCGGTCGTGCTGAACGGCTTCTCGGCAACGCAAAAATTAATGCCACATGGAAAAAGCCCCCTTCGATTGAAGACATTACAAAACGCGACCAAGAGCGATTCCTAGCCGATCCTGCGCTGGTCGATCCAATCAAAGAAGAAGAAAAAGAGGCGGCTGCCAAGCTTGTAAGTTCATATGGCGCAGAGCAACTTGCCGTGGCTTTATTGCGTCTGCATAACAAACAAAAACCAGCACCAGAAGAGTTACTCGATTTCACACAGATGAAAGATCAGAAGAAAAAATCTCGCGATGGCTTTAAAAACGGCGTTTGGGTTTCTTTGTCTGTTGGACGCAATCAAAATGCTGAACCACGTTGGATTGTACCAATGTTATGTGGTGCAGGTAATATGAACAATACTCAGATCGGGTCAATTCGCATTCACGACGCTGAAACGCATATAGAACTTGATAAGGATTGCGCACGTAAGTTATTCGAATTGGTGGGTGACGGCGGTACGTTAGAGAAGAGTATCACTGTAACGCGCCTTGATCATGAGCCTGAAGCACCGAGAGGAAAAATTGATCGCTCTAACCGTCCGAGTAGAAGATCTAAACCGTATGGTGACAAGAAGCCTTTTGGCGATAAGAAGCCGTATGGGGCTGGTAAATCCAAGGATAGTTTTAAGAAAAAGTATAAATCAAATTCTGAGGGCTCGTCTAGAAATGATAAGCCGTATAGCGATAACTATGACTCCAAAAAGCCAAGCTTCTCTAAAGATTCTCAGGGGGATTCCCAAGGGAAGTCAAAGAAAAAACCGAGCGGTTATAAATCCAAGAATGGCTTTAAAAAAGTACCGCGTACGTTTAAAGATAAGAAAAAAAGCTAGGGTAGGCTCTGCCCCGCGGAATAGAATTTTCTTATTTAGTCCGTCTGCTTTACGCGGATTGTGTTTTTGCCAATTTTGCGACCGTGGAGTTCTTTAAGGGCAGTTTTGCCTTCATGCTCCAACGCCATTTCAACAAAGGCAAAGCCCTTGGACGTGCCATTATCTTTATTGAGAACAAGATGACAGGCTGAAATATTGCCATAAGCTTTAAAAAGATCAGCAACCTCTTGCTCCTCAAAATCGCGTGGTAGGTTAAGGACAGTAAATTTCATAGTGTTGCTCCAATTAAAAAGTATTCCTTCTTTAATACCACATTATTAGCATATTAAGGATGACGATTACGTTATATATATAATTATTCAGAAAGAGAAAAAATGGTTGGGGTGGGAGGGATCGAACCTCCGCATACCGAGATCAAAACCCGGTGCCTTACCGCTTGGCTACACCCCAACAATTAAAAAGACCATAGTCAAAGTGTTCTGGCCTTAATATAAGGGGAAATGGTGCCGCAACGAGGATTCGAACCCCGGACCTGATGATTACAAATCAACTGCTCTACCAACTGAGCTATTGCGGCGAAACTATTTCCTTAACCTTATTATGACCTTTTTACAGGTCAGGGTAAGATTGTAAACCCCTGTCTTTATGCTTGTCTTTAATGCACCATTTTAATCAGACTTTTTAATTACAAATCAACGGCTCTACGAACTGAGCTATTACGGCACATTGTAATGATCAGACCTTGTAGCAGAGCAAAAATCATTTGAAAAGGGCTCTTTTGAAGTTTTTTAAAAAAAGTGTGATATATATCACTTTACTCAAGAGATTCCTTGGCAACCCAACCATCTCTATTATAAGATAGTTCGGTATATTTAAAAGAATCAACGATAGAGTACGAATAAAAAATGGCAGATGGCAATGTATCAGGGAGCGAGAACGCATTAGGCTGGGCCATTATGTTTATCATAGCCCTCATTATAATGGGAATTGTCTGGTATTTCTTCCAATATGATATCAGAAGTTTCGTACGTTGGATCAGATATGGTGAGATGTGGGTTGTGTCTTGGTTCATTGATGATGACTACACTGTGCCATGGGGTGCTGTTCAGATGAATTTTGAGCAATGGTTTGAGGCGGTTCCCAATCTGGCAAAAGAACAAATGAGTGGAAACGTGAGTGGACAAATTGCCATGTTGGGGCTTTATCCCATGCGCTGGGTGATTACGGCACTCTTTGTGATTATGGCAATATGGAGCATGTTTAAAGGTCCAAACACACAATATAGAAAGACCCATACGCTCGGTTCTTTTATTAAAGTACAAGCGAATACATTCCCTTACATCACCCCTTTTATCGATTTTAACCCCTCTAATCAGCCACCACGTCCACCAGGAGCACCTGTTCCTGCTGAGCTTCCAACATTTGCGGAAGCATTGGGTCCAGAAGAATGGTTGGCATATGAGGGTATTCCTGTGCCTGATGGAACGGTTGATGCGGGTGTGGCAAAACGCGCCTTTGCAAAACAACTTGGTCGTCCGTGGAGAGGGTGGTCACATCTTCCAAAGTATAAACAGGTTTTGCTCGCTTCGTTTTGTTTGAAAGCGGCACGCAAGCGTGATGAGTCAGACGCAATTCTTGGTGAGATGGCCATGTCATGGACACATAAGGGGGGGCTAAAAATATCTTCCCAGCTTTTGAAACGATCTCGTGCGGTACTTAAAAACCGT
This sequence comes from Alphaproteobacteria bacterium, assembly GCA_016763095.1. Taxonomy (GTDB): domain Bacteria; phylum Pseudomonadota; class Alphaproteobacteria; order Micavibrionales; family Micavibrionaceae; genus UBA1850. The sequence goes on along the minus strand of JAESUK010000220.1, from coordinate 4,539 downwards.
GAATTATCAGGAAAAGTTTTGTCTGTATGTAATCAGCATGCGTATGAAAACACAGCCATGTTACGCGCCTTGTTGACGGCACGTGATGAGGGTGGAGTGTTGTCGCCATCACAGTTTGTGTGGTTACGCGCGCTTGATAGATTCCTTTGGTATCCTCTGAATAACCTAGGACGCCAGACATATCATATGGAAGCTCTCGGTGCGATGTCTCATTACAGAGTTGAAAAATTAACACAGCGCCCCGTTTTGAGACCGCGTGTTGATGATGCTGTTATGAAAATTTCCGAATATATGGCGTCTGAGCGCGCGCGTCCAATCCCTGCATTGGATTACAGTAACTCAAAGAACAAACGTGGTGTTAAGAAGGTAAAGGGAAGCTAAGGAATGACCAGTATGATACAAAATTTAACAGGTGGATATAAATCGTCAGCAAAAGTTGTGGGTGGAACATTGATCCTGTCGCTCCCTGATGCCATTGCACCCGTCGTATGGCGTATGGACTTAGGAAAAGCAAAATCGTCAGCCATAGAAGTACGCAAGAACGATGAGGGCGGCTTCGACATTATCTTGAAAACACCAAAGGTGGATGCACATATAATTGCGTCATATGAGCTTAAAATTAAGGCAACGCGTGCGTTGATGGTCGTCACAAAAGCGATGCGTAACGCCACTGTGGAAATTAAAGGAAATGATAGAAAGCTCTATCTTCCCGCTCCATCTCCTCAAAATCCGACTCAAGCACAGGCAAAACAACGCACAACGACATTTGGTTGGTTTGTAAGATTGTTAAAGTATGCATTCATGTTGTTGAGTGTCGTTATTATCATTGGTATGGGCTTGTTGGTCTATAAATTTATAGCTGGTCCGACCATCGCGCAAAGAAGTGCGCCTTCTATTATGGGGGGGATGAGTACGCCCGCCCCTGACGTACGTGAAAAAACTGGCGAAGTCATTTCAGCAGATGATTTCTTTAAAGGGAAGTAAAGTAGTAAACAGAAATGTCACTCGATCAACGAAAATATAGTACCAAACACACCGACATCCTAAGGGATAATCGGTCCTTCTGGCTTCGCTCTGCGGTTTATTTATCTCAACCTACGATGGCGACATCCATTTTTTTTGTGATGGCAACATCTATCCATATGGTGCCAATTTTATTGGTCTTTTCTGATTTACTGCTTGTTTTTGCTTTATTGTACTTTTGGTTCCTGACAACCAGAGATCGTACACTTATTTTTAAAACGCCTTATGGCTCTAAACATAAAGATGGAAATAATACGGGCCCTGGGTGCAATATGAAGCCCCAAGGCATTATGTATCTTGGAAATCATCAAAACACAAAAGAAGAATGTTGGTTTAACAAAACTGATGCAAGTACTCACATTTTGTATTTGGGGACAACAGGGTCTGGTAAAACTGAGGGGTTAAAGTCCATCGTGAGTAATGCTCTGAGTTGGGCTTCTGGTTTTGTATATATTGATGGTAAAGCCGATACGGACTTATGGTCAGGCTTGTCTTCTTTGGTCCGTCGTTTTGGACGAGATGATGATTTGATGGTGCTGAACTATATGACAGGTAACTCTGATGTGAAGGCACCGTCAAATTCAATGAACCCATTTTCTTCTGGGTCTGCGTCTTATTTGACCAACATGCTGGTGTCTTTGATGCCCGATGCCGAGGGTGACAACGCGATGTGGAAAGAGCGTGCAGTTGCTTTGGTGGGAACGATTATGCCTGCTTTGACATGGAAGCGAGATACACAAGATACGCCCCTAAACGTAACAACCATTCGCCAGTTTTTGCAATTAAACAATATTATTAAGCTCTCTCGTGAAGAGGATCTTCCAGAACATCTAGCCGCTGGGGTAAAAGGGTATTTGGAAACTTTGCCTGGTTATAATGATGCCGCATGGGATGATGAGGGAAAAGAAAAACCAGCAGGTCCTGGGCAACCTCCGATTGATCAAACAACGGCGCATCAACAACATGGATACTTGTCGATGCAGTTCACACGTTCGTTGCAGTCTTTGGGAGATGAATACGGGTACATTTTTGACGCGGAATACGCAGACGTGAATATGGTCGATGTTGTTTTGAATCGCCGTATTATGGTTGTGTTGATTCCAGCTCTTGAAAAATCAAGTGATGAGATCGCTAACTTGGGTAAAATTGTATCTGCAACAATTAAAGGGATGATGGGCTCGTCCTTGGGATCAAGTGTTGAGGGGTCATCTGAAACAGTGATCGAAAATAAACCAACCAATTCCGCGACACCCTTTGTCGTGGTTTTTGATGAAGTTGGGTATTATACCGCCGCTGGTATGGCTGTTATGGCCGCGCAAGCGCGTTCTCTTGGGTTTAGCCTTGTCTTCTCTGCACAAGATTTACCAGCCCTTGAAAAACGTGTGAAAGAAGAAGCACGTTCGATTGTTGCTAACTGTAACATTAAGATTTTTGGTAAATTGGAAGACCCAACACAAACCAAAGAATTTTTTGAAAAAACAGTAGGTGAGTCATTTGTGACAGAGGTATCAGGTCTTCAAGCGGATGGTACTGGTTACACAAAAACATACTATGATACACACCAAGCGAGTGTACAACTACGTTTGAACGCCTCCTATGATGGACTAAAGGGCTTTAAAGAGGGGGAAGCTGTGATCTGTTTTGGTGACGTGGTTGCTGATGTAAATATGTACTACTCAAACCCAGGTCATGCGAAAGCAATGCGTGTCACACGGTTTATGCCTCTTCCTCCGCATGGTAAAGAGACATTAAAGCACGCAAAAGCAATCGCAAGCCTTCGCGATAAAATGGTCAAGAAAAATTGGACGGCGACTAAATCAGCTGTTGCTGCGGATGTTCCTGATGTAATCGCATCGCTTGCTAAAGGCTATAAAAAGCATAAAAAAACCACTGACAATTATGAAGACCGCGCTATCTGCAGTATTGTGGAAACATACGCGTACGACAATCCGATTGATATGTCTGCAGCTCCAGTGAAAATTGCGCAAACAACCACATCCGCCACACCTGTGACACCTACGCCAGTAACAGAAAACACGGCACCAGTAGCGCCTGTTGCTACGACACCAGTAGCGGAAACACCTGCGACAACCACAGCTGCTCCAACCAATCCCGCGGCAAATCCAATGGGCGTTTTTTCGAAGAAGAAAAAGACTGAAGACACACCTGTTGCACCTCCTGTTACTCCGCCTATCGTGCCTTCTGCTATACCAGAAGCTCAACCAGAGACGGCAGCAGCAGTAGCGCCACAAGCAACGAAGACGAAGGCAAAACCAGCTGATCCAAAGGCTGTGGACGTTCTACAGCAAGCAGGTCAAGACGCAGCAAAATCACTGTTCTCGGGTAAAAAGGAAGATAAAAAGGATGAATGAATATAAGCAGCAGGAACAAGGAAATGTGTTGATCATCATCTTGATTACGATTGCTTTGTTTGCGGCGCTTTATTTCACTTTTACAAAATCATCAAACACAGGGGCATCTGGCATAATGTCAGATGGACAAGCAAAGCTTGCTACAAGTGAAATCTTAAAATTTTCTCATGACGTTGAAAGAGGCTGGTCAAAACTTATTCAAAATGGTTGTAGCGAGTCTGAAATTTCTTCAGTGGGAGATTGGTCAAAAGGTGGTTATACAAATCCACTTTCTCCTGCAGATAATTCATGTCATTTGTTTCATGAGGATGGTGCAAATGTAGAAACTATGGAAGTGCCAGATGGAGTTCAAACAACAACAGGTTGGTGGGCAGGTTGGTGGCTTACAAAGATTAATACGGACTCTCTTGGGAATAATACATGTCAGGATCAGTTTCTTATCATGCGCTATGTTAATGACACTGTGTGTAAAGAAATTAATCAATCATTAGGGCATAATTTTACAAACATACCAGCTGACGGTCATTTTGGTGGGGGGGATTGGGCGTTAAGAACAGCCTTTCAATGTAGTGGTGTAGGGGGCGCATTTGATGAGGCAAATTTGGTCAATAAACGATCCTTTTGTTATGACTCTACCTACGGTTACAACATATATGTACATCTTCTTCACGAAAGATAATTTACATCCGTTCAGGTGTTTCGATCCCGAGTAATCCCATACATACTTCCAACTGTTCGTTCACAAGCTTACATAGCGCCAAATGGCTGGCTTTTACGTCTGCGTTCTCTTCTGACAAGATATGACAGTTACTGTAAAAACTTCCGAACCCTTGCGCGATCCTGTAAATATAATCTGCTAAAATATGAGGGGAATAATTACGGCATGTTCCGTCCAAGACGTCTGGAAATTCACTCATTAACAAAGCAAGAGACTTGTTGTGTTCACTGATGATTATGCTATCACCTGCCGTGTCACCTTGTGCAGCCGCCTTACGTAGAAGGGACTTGATACGAACCGCTTGATACAAAATATATGGTCCTGTCTTTCCTTCAAATGATGTAAGGCGATCAAGGTCAAACACATAATCCGCAATACGGTTATTTTGAAGGTCAGCAAACTTAATCGCAGAAAGCCCAACCTTAT
>JAESUK010000219.1 GCA_016763095.1 Alphaproteobacteria bacterium | reverse complement strand
GGGGAGAGTGTTACAAGCGGTACCATACCCTGCATATTGGCATTTTGATCACAAATTTGACGCGATAATCTGGCGCGCACATGCTCGGTCATCATTGAAATACTCTTTGTATAGGTTGAGGCTTCTGAAACCCCTTCCAATATAGTTGGTAAATCACGAATGGACACACGTTCTGCGACCAGCGATTGAAGCACGCGTTGAAGCCCCGTCACGGTCAATTGTGTTGGAATAACATCTGCGACAAGTTTCTGATAATCAGGCGCGAGTTCGTCCAATAATCTTTGCGTTTCCGTGTAAGACAACAGATCAGACATGTGCTCTTTAATAAGCTCAGTTAAGTGCGTGGTCATAACTGTTGGTGCATCCACAACCGTATAACCTTTAAAGTTAGCTTCTTCTTTATAGCGCTTATCAATCCACATCGCAGGTAAACCAAATGTCGGCTCGGTCGTATTTTCACCTGGTAAGCTGATTGGTTCGCCCGTTGGATCCATACATAACAACATATTTGGACGCACATCTCCGCGTCCCGCTTCGATTTCTTTCACACGCACCATATATTGGTTGGCCTGTAATTGAAGATTATCCTGAATACGTACAGCCGGAAGGATATATCCCATATCTTCCGCCAATTGCTTACGCAATCCCTTGATCTGCACAGTAAGCTTATTCTCACCCTCACCTTGCACCAACGGAAGCAAACCATAGCCAAGCTCCAAGCGTAAAGTATCCATAGCAAGCGATTTCGAAATCGGTTCTTCCGCAGGCTTCGCAAGTGCTTTTTGTTCAACATCCGCATCCACAATTTTCTTGGCATCATTCTCTTTTTTCTGAAAGGCAAGATACGCCAAAACACCTAAGGCAGTTCCGAGAATAAAGAATGGAGTAAGCGGAATACCAGGCACAATACCAACACCAAACATCAACACACAACTCATCGCAAGCGCTTTTGGATAACGTCCGAATTGTCTGAATAATGCTTGATCAGCCGATCCCTCAACACCCGCTTTTGAAACCAACAAACCTGCAGAGATTGAAACAATCAGCGCAGGAATCTGTGACACCAAACCATCACCAATGGTTAAAATAGTATATGTATTCGCAGCCTCCCCAAGGCTCAAATCCTTAGATGTCGTTCCAATAATAATACCACCGATCACATTAATAAATGTAATCAACAAACCCGCAACAGCATCCCCACGAACAAACTTCGCCGACCCATCCATCGCACCAAAGAACGTACTTTCTTGGGTCAACTCCGCACGTTTTGATTTGGCTTCGGCTTCGGTAATCAAACCCGCAGACATATCACTGTCAATCGCCATTTGCTTTCCGGGCATCGCATCCAACGTAAACCGTGCCGCGACCTCCGCAATACGCCCAGAACCCTTGGTAATAACCACAAAGTTCACGATCACAAGGATGGCAAAAACAATCCCACCAACCACATAGCTATCTTGAATAATAAAACTACCAAATGCTTGAATCACCGCCCCCGCGGCAAAATCGCCCGAATGCCCTTCGCTTAGGATAAGGCGTGTAGAGGCAACGTTAAGCCCTAGCCTCAATGCCGTTGCAATCAACAACACAGTTGGGAACGTTGAAAACTCTAAAGGCTTTTGAATGAACAACACGGTCATCAAAATCATAACCGAGAACATAATGGAAAGGGACAGCCCCATATCCAACACCCATGTCGGAATTGGCACCAACATAAACAGCAAAACAGCAACAATACCTGTCGCAAAAGCAATATCCCCGCGGAAAATTCCACGAAGAGTACCTTTAACTTGTCCCTTTAAGACGGATGAAAAATCTGATGCCATGTAAAATATAAATAGTAAATATGAATTAAGTACGCGAAAAAAGAGCAGAAAGCCCTACTTTCATTATACCGCGATCTGCAAAAAGGTGCAACTCAACAAAATATATTAAGCGGCAGGAACTTCGATACCACTATCTTTATAAATGTTAAGCTTATTACGAAGCGTACGAATAGAGATGCCCAGCACTTTTGCCGCGTGTGTTCTATTCCCCAAACAATGATCCAATGTGTTTAAGATCATTTGACGCTCAACATCTGCAATAGTTTGCCCAACAAGGCCTTCAACGCCCCCGGGATTTTGCACTGTTGGCACAGACTCGGATGTTTCTGTAACTGTTTCAGTCGAAACGACAGCCGCAACCGCTCCACTGCTCGATTGCTTAGAAAATGCACTGTCTGAAAGGTGAATGGCTTCTGGTTCAATTTCTGGCTCTATCGCCATCAATACCGCGCGATGCATCGTATTTTCAAGTTCACGGATGTTCCCGCGCCTTGCATAAGATTGGAGTTTTACTTGTCCTTCTTTAGAAATCTTCTTGGCTTCAACGCCATTTTCTTCCGCAAATTTATCTGCAAAAAGCTGTGCCAATGGCATAATATCCGATGGACGATCCCGAAGAGCAGGAAGCTCAATCATCACCACGTTTAAACGGAAATATAAATCCTCACGAAACTCACCATTTTGAACGGACTTCTCAAGATTTCGGTTAGAGGTTGCCAATATACGCGTATCAATCTTAACAACATCGTTGCTCCCGATACGTGTCACTTCTTTTTCTTGAATAGCACGCAATAGCTTAGCTTGAAGCTGTATCGGCATCTCTGTCACCTCATCCAAAAGCAACGTTCCTCCATTGGCTTCTTCAAACTTACCAATACGTCGTCCTGTTGCCCCCGTGAATGAACCCTTCTCATGCCCAAAAAGCTCAGACTCCAGAAGGTTCTCAGGGATAGCGGCACAGTTCACCGCAATAAACGGTCCACCACTACGCTTTGACTTCTCATGCACATAGCGTGAGATCACTTCTTTACCTGTTCCAGATTCACCCGTGATCAAAATTGTTGCATCGCTCGGCGCAATACGATCTGCCAATTGCAAAACCCGTTTCATAGCAGGGTCATTCGCAATCGTACTGTTATTTTCTTGAACAACCGCTTCTAAAACTGCGGCAATAAGGTCTGCATCAGGAGGAAGAGGTACATATTCTTTTGCCCCCGCTTCAATCGCCTTTACCGCTGCGCGCGTATCGTTCCCAATTCCACACGCAACAATCGGCACATGAATGCGATCATCAGCAAGCTTCTTAACCATCTCTGCAATGGGCAACTTAACATCAACCATCGCAAGGTCTGCACCCTTACCATTACGGAGCGCCCCAACGGCTTCAACCACATCTTCACAATGAATCACTTTGGCACCACGTTGCAACGCGATTTTACCCGCCATTCCAATATAACCTTCCAACTGACCAACAATCATTAAACGCATAGCAATAAATCCTTAGAAATAACGAACTCTGTAGCGCGCAGGAAGAAGGCTGTTTAACAACACTTCCAAATGACGCGGATTCTCTTGTTTTGCAATAGAGCACGCAGATGTACAAATCAAATCTTGCATCATCGCTTCTTGCTCAACGGACCGCTCAAGCTTTGTCGCAAGCGGTGTTAAAATAACAGTCCCGAGCAATGCACCATAAAACGTAGTGAGCAACGCCACAGCCATCGCAGGACCAATAGACGCTGGGTCATCAAGCTGTGCCAACATTTGCACCAGCCCAACAAGCGTACCAATCAATCCCATACCTGGGGCAATTTCACCCGCCTTACGCAAAGCAGAGGCCACAAACAATTTACGCTCATGTCCTGATTCTGCCGCTTGATCCAAAATTGTTTCAATCATCGGCGCATCAACACCATCCGACACCATTTGCATCGCATTTAAAAGAAATGGGTCACGCGCCAAATCCGCCTCAACCTTGGTCAAAGAAAGTGGACCATGTTTTTTGGCACGCACAGAAAGATTAATAAGCTGTTCTGCCATACGTTTATGCCAAAAAGTCTTACGAACAAAAACTGCACTTATCGTACGAAGAATATCTTTCAGCTCTACTGATGTATATGAAATAGCGGTTACAAAGATAGTCCCAAGAACAACAATCATTAAAGAAGGAACATTAAAGAAATTCGCTTGCGTCTTACCAAAAACAGCAGCCGCAACGATCAATCCCAAAGCGCCAAGCAACCCCAGGACAGTCACAAGATCAACGCTTGATCTTATACGTGGAATGTCAACGGGTATTGCATTTGCAATCGTATCGTCATCAGTTAATTTTGTGGAATTATCGGCAGGCATATTGCGTCTTTCGTCTTGTACAGTCTATATATTAAAAATCACCACCGCGATCAGATTTCACAATCTCTGTCATTGTCACGCCAAGCTTGTCTTCAACAACAACAACTTCACCGCGGGCAACCAATCTATTATTCACATAAATGTCAACAGCCTCACCAACCTTACGGTCAAGCTCAACAACTGCACCACGACCAAGCTTTAAGAGCTGTGACACCTGCATCGTTGCATGTCCAAGAACAGCCGAGACCTGAACAGGAATATCATAAATCGCAGTTACGTCTTTTGCCATCGGCTCACCTTCTGCAAACTCTTCCAGATGGTCGTCGGTCGATTGACCTGATTCCATCTCATTTAAACTATCTGCCAAATTAGTAGCTTTACTAGAATCACTTATATTTT
>JAESUK010000218.1 GCA_016763095.1 Alphaproteobacteria bacterium | reverse complement strand
CGGGGGCAACACCATTCGATCCAATCAAGAAGACAAAAGCGCAAAAGGCTAATACTCCCCCTAATCCAAAATCAAACGATCAGCGATCGTGGGTGACACCGGATAACAGCAGAATGGATCCGCTTACGGATGCTATTAACAAAAAACAAGCAAAAGAGGGGAATGATCGCGTAAAAACGCCTGATTCAGAAAGAGACCATGATCGTAGAACCATGGAGGGTCAATTTAACGCAAACGGTGAGTATAAGGGCTATAGTCGAGCCGAAAGAGCTTCACACAAGGCAAAAAGCAGTTCAGAGGCAGAGGTCTCCCGAAAACGGACTCCGCCCGAATACAGGGCTAAACCGTACCCTTCTGAAGATGACCCTGCGCCCTCTGACTCTAGCTCACAAAGTGAGAGTTTAAAGGATAAGGTGAAATCGAGATTTGCAGGTGCTACAGGAGCCTTTAAAGAAAAGTGAAACCACTTTAGGGAAAGAGGAGGTAATCCACCTCAAGAGTCACGCAGTGCTGATACAGGCACACATAAACCGGCCAGACCAAAAATGTCGTCTGGGTTTAACAGTGCAAGCTTTAATGGCAGAGATCAGAGTGAGATGAACGAGGAGCCCAAAGCGCAAGAGTGGAAACCTAAGAATGAATGATATAGTATATTTTAAATGTGAAGGAACACAATCATGAGTGATAAAAAAACTGAAGAAACAACGCCAAAAATAAGTAAGAAAAAGAAAATTATTCTGACCTTTGTTGTTGGAGCTATTGCTATAGTTGGTATTGCATATAAGAGGCATTTAGATATTTTAAATGAAGCCGCTTATTATAATATGACAGCTTCTAACTTAGAAAAAGTAAAAGAAAATTTAAAACAGGAACGATTCTAGATTAAAATAAAGGGGACATAAGGAGATGATTATACAGAATTGTTGGTTCTGTCGCAAAGTTTAAGAATGAGTAAGGGTATTTTACTCTTTAAGCTCAGACATGTTGAATAGGAGCTCTATGAGCTGAGTGTTAATATAATAGTTTTCTCGTCCTAGCTTCTGTTTGTCGAGTGTTCCGCCTTCTGCCAACGCATCTAAGTAACGTGTTGCTGTTGCTCTTGATACCCCTATGTCGTGCTCAAGGAAGGCCACTTTTGTATAAGGGTGGCGGAAGAGGTTGTTTATAAGGTCTTGGCTATAGAACTTATGCTGTTTTCTTATTGTGGTTTTTTGAGATAGGAGTAGATCTCGAATGCTTTCAACAAGTGTTGTTGTGTGCTTTGCGGTAACTGTTACCCCCTTCAACATGTAGAGGATCCACTCTTCCCACTCTCCTGTATCTCGTACAGTTTGTAGCTTTGTATAATACTCATGCTTTGTTTGGTTAATATATCTACTCAAATATAAGGTAGGCGTATCCAGTAAGCCCGCCTGAACAAGGCATAGAATATTTATAATGCGCCCAGTTCTACCGTTCCCATCATAGAAGGGGTGTATGGTTTCAAATTGGTGATGAACAAGTGCCATTTTGACTAAAGGATCTAATTGAGCCTCACCGTTAATGAACTTTTCTAGTTCTGACATATATTCAGGAATTTTTGTAGGAGAGGGCGGTGCAAAGACGACGTCTCCTGTCTGTTGGTTTTTTAAAACCGTACCAGGTGTTTTTCTAAACCCAGCTTTGTTGTTTTCGAGAGCTTCCTGAATAGCAAGAATACTGTTTAAGGTTAAAGCCTCTTGATCTTTAATTCTTCGGTAGCCTAGGTGTAATGCTTTCGCATAGTTAGCCACTTCTTTTGTAACAGGATCACTCACGCTTTCTTGAATTTGATACTTATATAGTGCGTCTTGCGTTGTAATAATGTTTTCAATTTCTGAACTACTCTGCGCTTCTTGCAGGGCGAGCGTGGAAATAAGAATGCCTTCGTTTGGAATAGTTTTGGCAATTCCCTTCAGCTCCGCAAGATGCCTGTGAGCTTTGATGAGCTCTCTGAGTACATTGGGCGTTTCCAGTAATCTTTCTGGTGGAAGAGGAGCTAAGTGGGTATCAGTCATATTCTCTAATTCCTATATATTTGAGAAGTAATTATCTTATGTGCTCAATAATAGACGTTTCTGAGAAAGTTGTCAGCTACTTTCTCAATATTTAGGATAACTGAGAAGGACATTGTTTTCCGTAGAGCTTCATTTTAGATCCTACAGAAAGATTGTAATTTGAGTGATAAGATCCATTGCTAAAAATAGTATATTCTCTATATAAAAATATAAAAGGGAGAGGTTACTCTCGACCCAAAGCAGACGTTGATTTTGCGTGTTTTTTTTAGCTGTATGGTGAATCAATTTTTATAGAAATTGGAATAATGATATAGATAATGTTCAAAATGTCAAAATCGAAAAATAAAAGTGAAGTTTTAGGAGGGAATGGCGAAGAAGCTTAAGAGCCACATAAGCACCCAATGATATGCCTGTTTGATTTTGGAAAAGATGTTGAAGGAGAGAATACAGACTACCTTCTATCTGAAAAGCAGCTACAAATATTACAATGGAGTAGGGAGCTGTCTAAAACGAGTTTAGTAGAAAAGATGCTATAGACGCCTTAGGAACGCCCGCAAGAACCGTTGAGGCTTCAATAAAAAAACTCTTAGAACTCAGAAAATTAGAACGGCTTGGGCAGAGCTACTCGCTATAAATTGATAGGGTGATACAGTGGATAATGACGACCGGAGAAGCTAAGCGTGTAAAAAAGACCTGTTGGAATAGATAAAAACAGCTAGTCTAACAAATCTAGTTTCTGTTTGTGACAGAAACTCTTTTAATAACATTTCTTGGCGATATAGATGAGATCTTCAATTACAGCATAGCCTGTCTCAATACGCCCCGCTCCCGCTCCAATCAAAGTTATATCACCCATTAATTCTGTTGAATAGGTAATGGCATTCATAGCACCACTTACATTAGCCAACGGGTGAGAAGCTTTTATTTTTACCGGTTTAACCCAAGCGTTAAAGCTACCATCAGGTTCTCTATTTACATGCCCAAGAACTTTCCAACACTCCTTCTTGACCTTGGCAACGTTAATATCGTCGATACTTAATGTGTTCATACCAGTTAAAGCAATATCTTGAAGTGTTAAATCTGCTCCCATTAACACGTT
>JAESUK010000217.1 GCA_016763095.1 Alphaproteobacteria bacterium | reverse complement strand
CGGGGTCGGTGGTTCAAGTCCACCCATGACCACCATTTCAAGCCCTCTGGTTTCAAATTACGCGACTTTTACGCGACTTATGCCACACGTAAAATATGGTGTTGTTTTCGATCTGGAATAATCTTCTCAACTGCTGCTGCGTATTAAGTTATCAATTTTAGTCACTGAGTAGTGTGTCGTTATTCGATTTACGACCTAATATCAAGCTGGCTTCCCCTTCTTTCTTGATTCTTTTTTAAGGTGTTCTGCTGAAAGTTTCTCATCCATAAGTTAATGCCGGTTAATTGTTTATTTGTATACTAATATTAGCGTAACCATTTTTTTATTTAGGGAAAGAATTATGAAAGAAGGAATTAATTACACCGCCTTATGTTTCACAATAGCGATTGCTATTTTTTTAGGGAATGGGATGCTATTAGTTGCAGAAAAAGCGTGGATGAATTATGAGTTAAGAGTAGCAACTCAAATGATTCAAGAATCAACCGAAAGAATGAGAGTTGAGTCTGCTAAGCGAATGAAAAAAATGCAAATTCAGAGTCGAGAAAGGAAGAGAGTTGCCGTTATCGAATCAGCTAATCAAAGAAACGCTCAAAGAATTAAACGAGAAACTTGTGATTTTTGGGTAGCTGAATATAGAAAGAATAGAACTTCCTACAATAAAACCATGATGGATTCGGCTTGTAGTCGATAGGTCAAGGAATGCTCGAGTTAGGTATGATTTCAGTAAATATATTAGAAGATAAAATTGATTGAAAATCATCATCATTAAATGGTAGCCGAATGATTGTGGCGTGAGATGCGTTGCTGCTTTTAGTTTTGCTTGTTGCTTTGGAGTCATAGAGGATGCGCACACTAGTTTGATTCATTGTTGCGCATGCCAACTCTAGTTCACCAACATTAGCAATACCAAAGGCACTATTTAACCCCACGGTTCGTGTAGTCCGGAAATCGGTCACCATTTTGGTAACATTCTGTACATGGGTGTCTTTGTAATACTCTAACCAGTTTACAGAAAGAGCTTTTTCATTTCTTTCAGCTCGCATCTCGAAAGCTTGTGGTAAAAGACCTATTGGCTTGTCATTTTCGTCTCGAATGCACTTTTTGTATGGTGCATGACGGGAAATATGGTTGTCTTTTTGCAGGTACATGCTTGTTAAGGTTTTATAAACCAATCACTTGCTTTGTATGACGCTAGGTGGTGAATAAGTCGAGATGCACTAGTTATGCCAGAACTCATGTCTTGTTCATCATCGTAGTGCTTGGTTGCAAACCATTTAATATGGTCGTCTGATCTGAACTCAAGAATCAACCTATCTTTATTGTGATTACTTAACCAAGTTGCAATTAGAAGTCCGCCATTTGACATGCCAAAATTAGGAAGTTGCGAAGGCTGATCTAGGTAAAACCATCTAAGAAAGGTTTTAAAAGAGCTGATTTGTACAGGGTTGTCGCCGTCTTCCCAGTCATCGGTGTCATGTAAAAGATCAATTTGGTGAAATAATTTTTCTTTTAATTCGGTTGGGAAGTACATTGAAATTTCTGAGAAAAGAACTTTTACATTAGCGCGGGCATCGAATATAACTTCATCCAGAGTTTGCCTCGTTGAGTTATTCTCTTTTGATGAAGGGATGTTACTTTCAACTCGACGTATGCTTTCAAATAATTTATCGATGTCATTCAAAAGTGCCTGATTCAATATATCGCCAGAAAACTGTGCGTTTAAGCTCATTGGATAACCATCAACGTTCGATTTGGTAGTATCTTTTAAATCAGTTGACTGAATTCGATTAAATGAAGTGCCGAGGGGTGTTAGTGTTATATCATTCATAACTTGAATATGTCTCGGGCTTTATCTTTAATGCAACTTTCAAAGGCTTCGTTTTTTTTAATTCGAGCTTGATCAATAAATGAGAATATCTCCTCATCACTAGGTGGGGTCTGAAAAGTTTTTTTGATGTCTAAATCGACCATAATGGAAAGATGGTTTGGCAAAGGAGATTCAACAATAGCGGTTTTTAATGTGAGAATAGCATCAATGTCTGGTATGGCAACGTTTACACTAACGGTATGACTTAAGCAGGGGTCAAGCAGAGGTGGCAAATTGGGGTAAATTGATACGTAATCTTCATACCTAACCTCGTCTCCAAGAGCTGGTAAGTCAATCCGGTTTATATAACGCATTCCAATTCTTGTAATCGGACGGAAGCCGACAGTTCCCCGCCATATATTCCAGTCGCGGGTAATACGTTCCCTGAATGCTTCCCAACCATGATATGGCGCTAACTGTGAAGAGAGAAAGGCGATGTCTCTTATGTGGAGTTGTTCGGTCATGTCGGCCGAGGAGAGCCTATCGATGATAACTTCCACTGATTGTGTTGTTGGTGGTTGGCCATCACTAATTTTAACTTCTAAATCATGTTGGGATATAGGTTGATGATTGGTATAAAAACGGTTTAATTTTTTTAGTGCCTTCGCCCGCTTTTTATTGTCGACGGGGTCGTCACTTCTGAATTCAACAACAGCTTCAATTATGGGGGCTCTTTTGTATTGGAAAGTTGTCATTTGATTAACAAGTAATGTACGTTTTTTCAAAATTGGCATAATGCATCATGATGCAAAAACAAGTTCTTCCGTAAAATCATAACTACAGATATTAACATACTTTATTTTGAATAAAGTTGCTTGCAAGACAAAAAAACACTGGAAGAGAGACTCTCATTGGGCTTTTGATGAGCATAATTAAAAAACTTAGGTTATCTGTTTACGTTCATTATATTCTGAAGCCTATCAATTGCTTGGTAAACTAAATGTTCGAGTCGAAGCGAAATAATCAAAATCGAACTTAGTTAGTTCACCTGTCGGTAGTCCGGGTACGGGTAATAAGCGGACGGTTAGAGGTTTTTTCAGGGACATGGCCAACTGAACTGTATCACGCATCAGCCCTTCGACTTGATTCTGTGATAGATTGCCGCCAAGTGGTATTACATCCAAACCGGTAGCTCCGACAGCAGAACAAGCCAATAGAGTTGAAATATCATAGTTCTGAGCCTTAGCGCCTTTTGCTAAAATAGCATCTTCCAGTGGCAGTAACATTACCCCGCAGTAACCCGCCCGTTGAAACTCCGCTGCATCTATACTTTTTTTAATTAGAGCTACTGCTGCCATTGTTCCTGGCCCACCAAAGGGTTCGTTGGTTAGTAATTCCACTATGCGGCCGAAAGAGCGCGGAGCACTTGGGTAGGGAGAGGGCGTCATGTCAATGCCGCGGTACTCTAAGCCATTGTGGATGGCGGCTTTGGTTCCCAAATCATCAAGCTTCGAGCCTAAAGCATTAAAACAGGCTGTTAAGGCGTGTGTGGCTAACCAACGCTGCTCAGTGCCATCGATTGCTTCTAATAAATCTACCACAGTATCGGCAGATTCGATAGCAATTGAAAATGCAGGCGGACTACTATTATCGTGCCAAGCGGCAGGAAAGAAGGGGCTAAATGCCGGCATGTTGGCGACCATGCAGAAGCGTAAATTACCAAAGCCATCATCTTTCATTGGTGCGTTATCAATCACAGCTTGCGCGGCAAATGGTAGAAGTTCAGCTTTGAATCCCGCAACCTGGTCAGCTAGTTGTACCGAGGTAAATACCCAGTCAGTTGCGCCGATTACAGTAGGTATCCCGGCGATTAATTGTTTGGTCAAGCTGTTTTCACTGCTTTTACCGTCAGTTGCCGAGCCGGCCCCGAGCGTGCCTAACGCCATATGTTTGAAACCAGCTTGGCTGGCAGCTTGTTCGTAGTGCTGTGCAAAGGTAGCTAACTGCTGAGCTGTGGCACCTTCTGGAAGCACGTGTTCCAGAGGTTGAGTCGCCAACCGTAAGCTTTGCACCGCAAAGCCGGCCTCAGTAAACAGCCTCTTAACTTGTACTGCTTGCTTGCTCAGCGGTGCAAGGTGCTGTTTCATTTGCTGTAAAGTGGGGTGACTTGGGAGTTGAGTAAAAAAGGTAATCGCGCGAATTTCCATCAGTCGTCCTAAGTATTAAGTAAATTTTTATGGCGAGAGGCATCGCTTTTTATACCCTTCTTGATATTAAAATTTCAGTGATAATAGGTAGAAAGGGTTTTTCATGGTTCTTGGCAAGTATTACTTCAATGCATCGTGTATTCTCAATATATCAGTTATGTAAAAGGAAATGTGAAATGAAGCCTACCAAGCTGGTTGTGCTGATTTTAAGGCTTCTTACAAGGACTAGACCGTGACAAATTAACTTGTAGATAGGTGGTCAACTGAGTAGTCAAACTGTTTAATGTGCCACTTAAAGTATTGAGTTAGAAAGTAATGTTAATATCTAAATTACTCAATGTCCTAGGTTCTATTTGGCAGTGCTTAATGGTGGCCTTCTTGTTCTGCGATATTTCTTTATTAGTTGCTCCTTTAATATAGCTCTACAACTTGGTGATTTTGAGAAAAAACAAATAAGTTTTTTTGTTTGAAATAATCATAAATAGTTTCTTAAGGGTTGCTAGAAGCAAGAAATGTGCGTTGTTTAAAGCGTTATTTTATTTTCTACTGCCCATACAGCGGCTTCGACTCTGGACCTTAGGTTTAGTTTTTTTAACAGATTTTTTACATGTACTTTAACCGTTGCTTCGGTAATGGAAAATGTTCGCCCGATTACTTTATTACTTGCACCTTGTGTGATTAGCTTAAGCACTTCAACTTCTCTTTTAGTTAGTTTCTCAAAAATGGTGGGTGTGCTCATGGTGCCTTGTATTGAGCGGGCAATTATTTGGTTTAACGCTGGGCTTAGTACAAGTTCTCCACCAAGTGCTTTATAGAGTTGGCTAATAATTTCTTCCGGCTCAGCATCTTTTAACAAGTAGCCATCGGCACCAAACTTAAGGGCTTGTAATACATCGGTTTCATTGTCTGAAACTGTCAGCATAATGACTTTGCTTTGGATGTTGAGTTTGCGTATCTCTGAAAGGGTTTCTAGGCCATTTATGCCCTTCATTTCTAAATCTAAAAGGATTAGGTCTGGCTTACAGTGTGTCAGTGTGGCGATGGCTTCTTCACCGGATGATGCTTCACAAATAACCTCAAGGTCATCTTCTAAGGAGATAAGTTGAGACAGTCCTTTCCTTAACAATGGGTGGTCGTCGACAAGCATTATGGTTGCAATATTCATATTATGTTTTATTTTGTTGGATGGTTAAAGAGATATGTGTACCTGACGGTTGATGGTTGGTTATGTGTAGTTGACCATGGAGAGAGAGGGCCCTTTCTTGCATTATTTTTATACCGAAATGCCCTTCTTTGGCCGAGGTTTTAGGCATACCAACCCCATCATCTTTTATATTGACAATGACTGCGTTATTTCGCTCTGTTAATACGATAGATGCCTGTGTGGCTTGTGCATGTTTATGTATATTAGATAGAGCTTCTCTGATGATTTGTACAAGGTGAATTTCTTGGTGGGGCGTTAACGCATTATTGTTTAGTTGGTAGTCTAATGTGATTGGGTGGTTACATTTCTGAGTGAACTCATCGATAGTTTGTATAAGAGCGCTTTCGAGGGGTTCTCCATTAAGTCTTAAGCGGAATGTTGTAAGGATTTCTCTAAGCTGGCCGTATGCTATGTTTGCACCATAGCTGATTTCATTTAATGTAGCTGTCAATACGTTTTGAGGTAGGCCCTTTTCAGTTTGTTTATTAAGTAGGCTAATTTGTAACTTCAAATAAGACAGTGATTGTGCGAGTGAATCGTGTAATTCTCGAGCGATAACTGACCGTTCTTCGCTAATTTCTAAATGGCTTTCTGCCCGCCTTTTGTTTTGTATATCTATAAAAGTTGCGATTAAATTACTCATGGCTTGCAGTAGGTCAACTTGCCATGGTTCAGGAATGTAATGCCGTTCTATTTCCCAAATTAAATAGCCATAGTGGTGGTCTTGCTTGTTGATTGGATATAGGTGCCGATTGTCTTTGGGCTTTGTATCAATGTGGCTTTTATTATCCGTTAGGGATAAGAAAATGTAACCAATATCAATAGTGTGACTAAGTTTTGATATGAGGCTATCAATATCTTGTTCTTCTGAGGCAAGGCTACGGGAAGAACGGTAGAGCATATCTAATGAGCGATTTTTGTTTTCTAGCTGGGTTGTTTTATCGGCAACGTTGCTCTCGAGTTCTTGATAGCGTTTATTTAGTTGTTCAGACATATCGTTGAGCGTTTTTGCGAGCAAGCCAAGTTCACCTTTTGCTTTTTCATCTGCTCGAAGGGTAAAGTCACCACGTCCTGCGTTTGTTGCAAGAATAACTAGCTTTTTTAACGGTGTAACCACCATACCTTGCAAACTATAGGTGGCGATATATGCAATGAGTATGGTAATAAAAAAACCTGAGTACTGAAGAATTCTTAATAAGCGTATTTTTTTTTGGATTGCCGACTGAAAGTGACTCAATAAGCTAGGCAACTGTGTTCTAAGTATTTTGAGCTTAGTGACTGACACTTCTTTATTTGACCAATTGGTATGTATGTTGGAGAGCTGTTGATAATACTGTTGCTGCTCTTGATTAGCCGGAAGAGGTATTAAAAGAGTTTTATTGAGTTCTTGATAAAACTCAGATATTAGCTTTTCAGGCGGGCTAGAACTATCAGCTAAATTGGAGGCTAGTAGTTTATCAGTCGCCAAAGATAAGCTGTTCACGGTACTTATTTTTAATGCCTCGTCGTTGAGGCTTTCTGATATTAAAGTAGATGCAATCATTCCCGTAAAACTAAATGTAATAATTAAGGCCAGAATTTGACTGGCTCTAGTTACTAAAGATGTATTAACTGGCTTAGCTTTGCTAATGGTTATTTTTTGCATAACTACTACTAAATATCTATAAAAAAATCATGCGCTGCAATATACCTAAAATAATTTATATTTTCATATAAATATCAATAAGTTGAATTATTTTAATAACTACTACTTTAGGGGTAGTTTACTCGGTTTTAGAGCTTTCTGATACAAGCAATAAGTCTTTATTAATACTAAGATGAGGGCTATAAGAAATTTAAATAAATTATGTGAGGCAATAGTGGTAAGTAATACAACAAAACAATGGACGGTACTGAGTTTTAATACGGTTGCATTTGCATGCAATTTTGCTGTGTGGACGATGTTTTCAATTATTGGCTTAAAAATTAAAGAGGAGTTAGGTTTAAATGATACCCAGTTTGGGGTGTTAATCGCCACACCTATTTTAACAGGTTCAATTACCCGTTTACCGCTAGGTATATTGACAGATCGCTATGGTGGACGAGTTGTCTTTTTCATTCAAATGATTCTTGTTTCAGCTGCTACCTATGGCTTGGCTTTTGCCACAGAATATTGGCAATATTTAGTTGCGGGCCTATTTGTTGGGCTGGCTGGTGGTTCTTTTGCTAT
>JAESUK010000216.1 GCA_016763095.1 Alphaproteobacteria bacterium | reverse complement strand
GATACGTACAAACCTCTTGTGTCTGAGTGACAGGATGCTAAAGTCGTTGGATCATTTTAAGTGGAAGAAATGCTACACTTGTCCATCAGCAAATCAGCAGAGTTTCATAGATCAGCTAGATAAGATAAAAAGAACGGATATGACACCATGAACGCCAATAAAAGCAAACAAGATGCACAGCAGATTATTGAGAACTTCGGTGGTATTCGACCGATGGCGAAAAAATTAAATGTTGCTGTCACAACCGTTCAAGGATGGAAAAAGAGAAACACAATCCCAGAGAACCGTATGCCACAAATTAAAAAGGCAGCACAGGAACATAACATTAGTATAACTGGCAATGCGCCAACACGTACAAGCACACCACATACTGGGGCGCCAAAGGATGTAGCGCGCAATGACAACAGTAAGTCACAAAACAAGCAACGCGCGCGCGGAACAAGTTCTCACAACCCTTATGCAAAAGGTAATACGGATTATACAGAGCCAACAGGACTTTCAGGACGTACGACTTTTATCGCACTTATTATTCTGATTATCTTCATGGTCGCAGGTCTTATGACGATTGCCCCGAAAGTAAAGGTAGTTTCTGAGCAAGCGGATCGTATCACTCAGTTGGAGCGTAAACTTAAAACTGTTCAAAAAGAACAATCTATTTTATCAAATGTTGTGCCAAGCGATTTAAGAAATACATTGCGAAAAATAGAGAAAACGGCGCAAACAGCAACGACAAAAGCGCAAGAAGTTGCAATCACAGCGAGAGAAGCTGTTGCAGTTATGAACTCAGGTTCAGTGGAAGAACGCATTGATTTGATTGAAGACCAAATTGGAAATTACATCGAGGCGAAAAACTCTCTCAACCTTATGGAGGTTTGGCAAAATGTTCAGGCGCTTCGCGGTTCAAAAGAAGGCGCATCTAAGTTGGGTGAAACATCTAAAGATCTTCTATCTTGGGTAAACCGTTTACAAAGCAGTGAAGTGACGATCGAAGAGGCGCTTCCAATTATTGTTCAAGAAAGCCCATTGATTGGCGAAGTATTTGGAGATGTTGAAAAGGAAAACTTAAAAGCTGCGGCGATGCTTCTTGCAATGTCACAACTTAGAGATTCTCTATCTCGTGATAATGCTTCTTTTGAACAAGACTTAGCCCTTCTTCAAAAGCTTGTTGGGGACGAAAACCCAGCATTGAGCGCATCAATTGAAAAGCTTTCTCCTCATGCACAAGCGGGTGTTTTGACATCTGACGGTCTTTCAAGAGAGTTCAAAGGTCTTGCAGGAGATGTAATTATAGCCTCCCTTAAAGGTGAAGATGTTTCAATCTCTGAGAAAGCAAAATCACGTTTTGGGGAAGTTTTGGTGATCAAGAAAGATGGGGAACAAATTACAGGTACAGAAACACAAATTGCTGTAGCTGAGGCACAAAGACTTATTGATGGTGGTGATATCCAAGGCACGATCCAAGTACTTCAAAACCTTGATGGTGATGCGGCAGCGGTTCTTTCTCCGTTTTTAAAAGAAGCAAAGCTCACACTGCTTGCTTCTCAGATCCAAGAATTATTAGGTCAAAATATTCAATCTAAAATTCGGATTTCTGCCCTCACATCTTCCCATGGTATTAACTCTCTTAAATCTTTTAATATTAAAGATATAGGTATTGAAAATGTGATTGATAACATTAAAGAAGCCGTTCCGTTGGGTGGTCAAGTTTATGAGGACCCTGAAACAGGATTTAAAATCTATAGAAAAGGCTCTTTATCTAGATAACCATCAAATGAATGTAATAAGGTTGGCCTGATATGCTCCAAGCACTCTGGACATTGCTAAAACTTCTTGTGATTGCGGGAATTGTTATTTTCCTCATGGAGCAAGATGGCGTTCTCAGTATTGAATGGGAAGATTATGTGATTTCCATTCATCTTGGAATTGCACTTGTCAGTATTCTCCTTTTTTTAACGATCCTTTTATTCTTCCATAAGATTGTCTTTCACCTATTTGCAATGCCTGAGATTTTTCGGAGCTATTGGCAGGAGAAATCTCTACGTAAAAGCCATCTATCTCTTACCAAAAGCTTAGTTGCTCTTGCTGCAGGGGATCATAAGCACGCTGCCTATCATGCGTACCGCGCACAAAAACTTCTTCCTGATCAGTATGACTCAGGAGTGGCAATCTTCCTTGAAGCACAAGCCGCGCGCTTTTTAGGACAACATGAGCGCGCGACCAAAAAGTTTAACGATCTTCTTGAAAATAGAGAGTCTGCGTTTCTTGGTATTCGTGGTTTGATGCAAACCGAAATCGAGAATAAAAATCCAGAACGTGCACTTGAGATGGCCTATTCCGCCGACCGCTTGCACCCGAAACAACCTTGGATTTTGAAGACAATCTACGACCTAGAGATTCAAACCTATAAATGGAACATTGTTTTAAGCACACTTAAAAAGCTTGAAAAGCTCAAGGCAATTCCACGCGAAGACATCAAAAGCGATCGTAAAACCATCTATGTAATGCTTGCCGATCAAGCCCTTGGGAAAGAGGATATTGCCACAGCAAAAACCTACTTGAAAAAGGCATTGTCGATTGATGCAGGCTTTATTCCCGCGAGTACACGCCTTATTCGTATAGCGATTGAAGCCGATCAAACGCGCAAGGCGCGCGTTTTAACTGAACGTACATGGAAAATTTCCCCACATCCTGATCTCATTAAGTTCTGGGACTTGCTGGCACCTGAAAATACACCATCTAAACCCACGGCACGCCTTGCTTGGTACCAACGCCTTATTGAAATCAACCCCAATGCTGTTGAAGGACAATTAGCTGTAGCACAAATTGCACTTGATGACGGGTTATGGGGTGAAGCACGTACATATATATCTAAGGCTGAGCAACTTGATAACCATACGGGTGTTTTTCTTGCTTGGGCTGAATTAGAGCGCCTCTCAACGCGAAATGAAGAAGCAGTACTTGCATGGATGAAGAAGGCACAAAAAGCCAAACAAGGAAAACGTTGGGTATGTCAAAATACCAATCATATATATGATGCATGGTTTGCCATTGCCGAACCATACGGCTTCTTCAACACGATTGAATGGTCCTATCCTAATAAGCGTAATAAAACACAGGAGAAAGCCTTGCTCTCGTCTCAAAAAGATGAGGATTTATTGCTCTCTTCTCCTTCTTGATTTTTCTAATCATCGCCTACTTCATTGTTTTTAATAGGTAGATACATAGTTATCCCCGACAGAAACAGTCATACTCTTGTCATATCACATACTTTAGAACATAATAATATAGTTCAAGGAGAGAGATTTATGGCTATATCACAACTTTTTAAAAGCTGTGTTTGTGTTTTACTTCCTATTGTCACAGGATGCTCTGCGATTCATGATCGTGGCCAAGAATGTGGAACAGGCGGCATGGGCAAGCGTATTTATTCCTATCAAAATGGTGATTTTGGAATGGACCTATCGGTACGAAGCAAACAGTTTTTTCGTATACGGTATGGAGGAGGAGACAAAAACACCGAAGATGGTTTTAAGTTTATACCTTGCTCTCGACAGCGAGTTTTAAAATATCTAAACAGGCAAGAGAGGCAAAAACAAAAGCCTATATACGCTAAAAAATATCCAGAAATGGCCCCTAGTGCATAACCGCGACAAGAATTGCAATCAAAAATAGAACGCCAAATTCACGGTTTAACTTAAACCCTTTGAGACATTGCGTTTGATCTTGCGCCTTAAAACTTACAACTTGGTACATCAGCACAGCAAAGGCTGGAAGGCTTATTAAAATTGTAATAAAGGCAGGCTCAACTTGTGTGATTGCGCCTAAGAACAAAACCGTACAAATACTATAAAACCCAACAATCCATTTTTGAGAATGCTTTCCAAATAAACGCGCGGTTGATTTTATGCCTATAAGCGCATCATCTTCAGTGTCTTGGTGTGCATAAATTGTGTCATATCCCAGTGTCCAAAAGAAACCGCCGATATAGAGTAACACTGCAGGAAGCTCGATCACCCCCGTAACTGCGCTCCATCCCATCAATGCGCCAAAATTAAAGGTCAGCCCAAGAAATGCTTGTGGCCACCATGTGATACGTTTCATCAATGGATATGTAATCACAAAGCCAAGCGAAATTACGCCGAGAATTATTGTCAGACTATTCATTTGTAGAAGGATGAGCAAACCAATACCAAGGAGTATCGCAAGGAAGACTAAAGTTTGCTTTACACTTACCGCACCTGACGCCAATGGACGGGACTGCGTACGTTCAACTTGCTTATCAAGATTTCGATCCCACAAATCATTGATGACACATCCCGCACCACGCATGACTAGCGCGCCTATTGAAAAGAGGATGATTAAATTCAGATGTTGGAGCATTGCCCCACCAGCAAGCACAATTGACCACAGCGCAGGAAGCAGAAGAAGCCACGTCCCAATTGGACGATCTAAACGCATCAAATATAAAAAAGGGCG
>JAESUK010000215.1 GCA_016763095.1 Alphaproteobacteria bacterium | reverse complement strand
TTCTTGCAAAAGAACGCGGAGCATGTCCTGATGCGGCTGATTACGGAATTGAAGAACGTTTCTCTAACAAGATGGCAGTTGCACCAACCGCATCAATTTCAATTATTTGTGGTGGAGCTTCTCCTGGGATTGAGCCAATTGCAGCGAATGCTTACACACACAAAACGCTTTCAGGATCATTCCCTGTGAAGAACAGATATTTTGAAAAATTGCTTGAAGAAAAAGGGCATAATACAGACGATATCTGGTCCTCCATCTTTACAAACGAAGGATCTGTTCAGCATCTAGACTTCTTGTCACAAGACGAAAAAGATGTGTTTAAAACAGCCTTTGAGATTGATCAAAGATGGTTGATTGATCACGCGGGAGATCGTTCAGACTTTATCTGTCAGGCACAATCGTTGAATGTGTTCTTGCCAGCGAACGTCCACAAAAAAGACCTTCACCGTATTCACTGGGAAGCGTGGAAAAAAGGCGTTAAATCCCTTTACTACTGCCGTTCAAAATCAATCCAACGTGCTGAGTCTGATGCGTCATGGCAACGGACAAAGGGTGAGCAACCAAGCCCACAAAAATCCCTTGTGAAGAAATTGAATATGAAGAATGCCTCTCTTGCCAATAATAGGCCGCGAGACATCCTTATAAAACAACACCTAAAAAGCATTGGATTTCCCAGTGCTTTTTTTAATTCTGGTAAACACCTCTTTTAAAAAATATATGGGCATGTATGATGATTTCCAATACATAACAATGTAATTGAGGGGGAGCATTCAAACATGGTATATGATCCAAATAATATTTTTGCAAAAATTCTTCGTGGAGAGGTTTCCTGTGATAAAGCACATGAAAGTGTTCACACATTTGCGTTCTATGATATAGCCCCTCAAGCCCCAATTCATATCCTTATTGTTCCAAAAGGCGCGTATATAGATATCGCAGACTTTTCCGAAAATGCGACAACCGAAGAACAGGTCGACTTCTTTAAGAGTGTTGCCAAGATCGTTAAAGAAAACAAGCTTACACATCAGGGATTTAGGTCTATTACAAACAGTGGACGAGATGCAGGTCAGGAAGTTCCTCATTTCCATTTACATCTTCTTGGTGGCAAGAAAATGGGCGAAATGCTCGCGACCTAAATTCTCACTTGTTTCCCTTTTGTTCTCATGCTAAACAGGAGATACACAAAGGAAAAATAAGTAATGATAGCAACAATTAAAACAGTATCGTTTCAAGGCGTTGATGTTCTTGACGTCGATGTACAAGTTCAGCTTGCGAGCGGAATGCCCGCGTTTTCAATTGTTGGTTTGCCTGATAAGGCAGTGGCAGAGAGTCGCGAACGTGTTCGCGCTGCGCTTCATGCTCTTGGCATATCACTGCCCGCAAAACGCTTAACCATTAATCTTGCGCCTGCCGATCTTGCCAAAGAGGGAAGTCATTTTGATCTTCCCATTGCCCTTGGTGTGTTGGCGGTCATGGATGTGATCCCTGCCGAAGAAATGTCAAAATATATCGCCTTAGGTGAATTGTCTTTGGATGCGTCATTGCGTGCCGTGAACGGTGTTTTACCAGCAGCCCTTCATGCCGTGGAACAAGATGCTGGTTTAATTGTACCCTATGCATGTGGTGGAGAAGCGGCATGGGCAGGAGATTTAGAGTTACTTGCCCCAAAGAATTTATTACAGCTGATAAACCACATAAAAGGCACACAGGTTCTTGTGAAGCCACAAGCAAAGCTAAAGGAACGAAAAAATATTCGTCGTCCTGATTTATCAGAAGTAAAAGGGCAGGAAACAGCAAAGCGAGCCTTGGAAGTGGCTGCCGCTGGCGGGCATAATATGTTGATGGTTGGACCACCAGGCTCTGGTAAATCAATGTTGTCATCATGTTTGCCGTCTATTCTGCCTGCATTGTCCCCGAAAGAAGCCCTTGAGGTGTCAATGATCCATTCGCTTGCAGGATCATTACCTGAGGGAGGATTATTGTCTGAGCGACCCTTCCGTGACCCACACCATTCGGCATCTCTGCCTTCTTTGGTTGGAGGCGGGCATAAAGCTAAACCAGGAGAAATATCACTCGCACATAACGGCGTGCTTTTTTTGGATGAGTTCCCAGAGTTTCAGCGCTCTACCCTCGAAGCCCTTCGCCAACCAGTTGAAACTGGAACGGTTTTGGTATCTCGTGTGAACTATCATGTGAAATACCCTGCACGTTTTCAGCTCATTGCCGCGATGAACCCGTGTCGCTGTGGGTATTTGGGTGACCCTGACTTGGAATGTACAAAGGCGCCAAGATGTGGCGGTGACTATCAAAATAAAATTTCTGGTCCGATGTTTGACCGTATTGATTTAACGGTGGATGTACCTGCAGTTCAGGTCGCTGATTTACAATCTACAACGCCGTCTGAGACCTCTAAAATCGTCGCTGAACGGGTATTAAAGGCACGCATGATCCAAAGTGCGCGATATAAAGCATTGGGCGCAGACTATGAAATCAATGCCTATGCAAATGGTGAAATTTTAGAGAAAGTTGCGCCCATGGATGATGTTGCCAAGGCATTTATGGCCATAGCCACAGATAAAATGAGGTTATCTGCGCGCGCATATCACCGCGTTTTACGTTTGGCGCGCACAATTGCTGATTTAGAAGGAAATCAAACACAACCTACTGAAATATTGTCGAAAAAGCACCTCGCCGAGGCGTTGAGCTATCGCCGTCCATCTTTGCGCGATTAAGCTTTCATTAGTGCCTAAATACCTATAATCTAAGAACTTCTTTTGTTTCTATGGGCTAAAAAGATGTTTTATATCAATTTTGTATAAATTTCTTTAGACTCTTTTAACTGTTTTATGGCAATATAATAGCTAAGGAGAAAAGTATTAATGGCAACGCCCAACGCAAAACGATTAGCACCAAAGTCAGATGCATTGCAAAATGCAATGAATGCTGCCGGTTCTCAGGCGAAAACTGTGGTTGCTCAAACGGGAAAAACTGCGGGCGCATATCAGCAAAACATTGCAGATGGTATGCAGATTAAAGGTGCTGCAGTAGCGGCTGAACAGCATGTTAAAGAGGCAGCAGGTCCCGAGACTCCTGCAACGGGTGGAACTTCTAGCTTCTTTGCAAATACAAGCCTTAACGTTGCCGTTGGAACAATTGCTTCCGCACTTATTCCTGGTGCAGCCCCAGCCTTTATGGTGATGGGTGGAGCACAACTCCTTGGAGATATTCGTAAAAGCCTGACTTCTTCAGAAGAAACAAATTTCTCAAATGCTAAAAATGATGAAGATTATTCACCGCCAGTGCAAAATGCTAGTCCTAGCCGTGCAATGGAGCTTCAGGATGGACAAATTGCCTCAATGGCACAAGACGACTCTTTTGCGGCGGCCCTTGATGCGGATGTAGAAGAAAAAGGCGTTGAGAATGTTCTTACAGAACTAAGAGAGGGTCAGACAATAAAAGAAGCCGAGGGTATGATTGCCTTTAGTCAGCAACAGCTTCACAATGAGTTTAGTGATCGTCAGTTCCAAAATGAGCCTGCCCCAGTAGGAATGGCTTAATATCAAAGTCCAGAGCCTAATCCTCTTTACCAATTCCTAAAGCTAGATCAGTAAGATCCTCACCCGAATGGTTGAGGTCTTTTTCTATTTGTCTGAATTTGCGGTAAGCAAATGGAATGCTAATGAGGTAAACAGCAGAAATTACCATCAATGTTGTCCAAGGAACATGCAGAAGTGACGCAAAAACCAATGCGCAACATGCCAAAATAGGGAGCGCCATCTTTGGTGCAAAATGCAGTTGTTTACTTGACCATGTTGGAATACGGCTAACCATTAAACCCGCCACCAAGATTGTCCAAACCCCGATTAGAGGGTTTGCAAAGGATAGCGTTGTAAAGCTCTCTGGGCTTTGAAACCAAATAAACAGAGGCAACATACATAGCCCTGCCGCCGCAGGAGAGGGCACACCTTGGAAAAATCCAGAACACCATGCAGATTTTTTATCCTCTAAAGGTTTTGTAATGTTAAATCGTGCGAGGCGCAGAGCGCAAGCAGCGGAATATGTCGTTGTGGCAATCCACCCGAGCTTCCCTGCTTCATCCAGACCCCATACATAAAGAATAAACGCAGGCGCAACCCCAAAACATAGAAAGTCAGACAGCGAGTCTAGCTGTGCGCCGAGCTCGCTTCCCGCATTCAATAAGCGTGCGATCGCTCCATCAAGCATATCCAAAATTGCCGCAACTAAAATCAATGTAACAGCAATTTCAATTTTTCCTTTAATGGCAAACTGAATGGCTGTGAGCCCAGACATTAAAGCCATAAGGGTGATCATATTAGGGATCATCTTGTGAAGGGCAAGTTTCTCTTTTTGCTCGGATTTCGGCATTTGCTTTTAACGCTCTTTCTTATATAGCGACGCTATCGCGTGCTTTTTCTCTAGATTTAAAATCAGCAATAACAGTTTCTCCACCGATCATTGTTTGGCCAACACTTACAAGTGGGTTAGCGCCTTTTGGAAGGTATATATCAACACGGCTACCAAAACGAATGATTCCCATATGTTGACCTGTTTTCATTTCATCGCCTTCTTTAAGGTCATTCAGAATACGGCGTGCAACAAAGCCAGCAATTTGTACAAAAGCATATAGTGTTCCGTCTTTTGTCTCGATAAGTGTTGTGCTGCGTTCGTTCTCGTCACTTGCTTTATCAAGGGCTGCGTTCAAAAATTTCCCAGGATGGTAGATAACTTGTTTTACCTTTCCTGCAAATGGAACGCGGTTAACGTGAACATTAAATACATTCAAAAACACACTAACTTGTGTGTAGTCTGCGTCTGCATCAGGCGCATCCAACTCAACAGGAAGTGATACGTTTTTACGAACCTGTGAAACAAGCCCATCAGCAGGAGAAATAATAAGTCCTTCTTTTGTTGGGACGTGGCGAATCGGGTTACGGAAAAAATAAATACACCAAAATGAAAGGATACCACCAAAAATTCCTAATATTGGTGAGGCGAGGCTCAATAGAAATGTCACAGCAAAAAAGGCAAGAATAAAGGGCCATCCAGCAGGGTGCACAGGAAATGTCATTGTTGTCCATATTGTTTGAAGCAAGTCTTTCAATGTTTGTGTCGTTTCAGGCTCTTGGTTTGAATTATCTTCGCTTGTCATCTGTGTCTCTTTCTGTATTCTTTATACTGTGTAACATTTGCCACTTTTAAGAGGAGCGTGCAAGAGTGATCTTTGTAGAACGGTTAAAAATCATAGGAGTTGGGTTAATATTATTGGCCCCATCAAGCGCTTTGGCGGTAACCGACGCACATATTGGATATTGTGATGATATTGAAAGTACGGCCGCTGCATTGAAGTGTATTACGGATCATAAGGAAAAAGCAGAATCTGAACTAAATGACGCTTTTGAAAACTTAAATAAGAGTTTACCGGATGAACAAACCAATGATTTTATGCGGGCGCACAAGGATTGGTTGACCTATAGAGATAGTGAGTGCGTGTGGGAGTCTCAAATTAAGCGTCCTGCGCTAGCAAAGCTGTATGAGCTCTCGTGCGTTACAAAATTGACCGAGAATAGAACCAAGCGGTTGTTACAAACAACGGAGATGAAAGAAAATCCAGACAAGGTCTCTGAGTTTGGGAAGTATCCAAGATGGCTTAATGCTCTATATAAAGAATATCCTTCCGTGATATGGGATATAAAATCTCAAGAAGAATATGACCTCACATGTGATAAAAACGCAGAACATGTCATTCAAGGTGTAGCCTTAATAAAAAATTCTGAGAGTGATGGGCAATATACAGTGAACGCATATGTGGCGATCACGGATGGTAAAGATCACGGGAAACCATTGATGCATGTGATGAATATTTCAGAGAAGGTAAAGGCTACATGTGACTATATGCCTGATATAATGTATCATAGTGGATCGTCAGATAATGTTGCTGGTGGCGCCGACAGAGGAGAAAGTGTTGAAGAGACACAATGTGCTCAGGAAATATATCTATCGTATCCTAGGGAGGAATGTGAGACAGTGTCGATCTCTTATAAAGAACAAGAAGGATATGTTGTTCATGTGAGATCACAAAGAACCGTTCAGGTAGAAACAAAGAAAAACAAGTAAATCAATAATTTTAGAAAAGTAGAAGATGAGTAATAAGATAAAGACGGTATGCGTATACTGTAGCTCTAGCAATAAAGTAAAACAAGAGTTTAAGGACGCCACAGAAGAACTTGGCACTATACTCGCTAATGCGGGGAAAACAGTTGTTTACGGAGGTGCAAAATCAGGTTTGATGGGCTTAATAGCGGACTCTACGCTTGCGAGTGGAGGTAAGGTTATTGGTGTAATTACAAGCTACTTACAAAACCTTGAGGTTGAGCATGATGGCTTAACAGAGGCACATATTGTGGAAACCATGCATGAACGTAAAGCGATGATGGTTGATAAATCCGATGCCTTCATCATCTTGCCTGGAGGAATTGGAACGTTAGAAGAGTTGGTTGAAGTTGCAACATGGAGACAGTTGGGTCTACACGAGAAACCTATTATTATTGTAAACACAGATAACTACTGGGATTCTTTCTTGGATATGATGAATAAAATGGTCGATGAAAACTGTATGTTATCCGCCCACAAAACTATTTTTCAGGTTGTGGACTCTCCAGTTGACGTGCTTAGTGCTTTAAAGAGTTTCCAAGCCGACAGTTTCGATGTAAAATCTAAATGGGATGATTAAAAAAGAGAAGTATCTATGAGTAAAATAGAAAAACAGAACGAAAATATACAAAAAGCGGGCGCCTCAGCTTGGGAGAAAATCCAAGAGCTAAACTTGCTTTCAAGTCCAGAGAACTTCAGTGTTTGGTTCGCTTACTTTGAGGGGCGGTCTCCAGATATTGCGCATGCAATTGACATGATTACGACAGGTAAGAAGCCTGTTACAAATGAAGTGATCGGAAAAATATATCGAAAATATATCGAAGATCGTCGTAAAGATGATGTTGTGAAGCAGGCTGGAAACCAAGTTTATGACACTGTTGTTGGTCTTTCTACGCAAATCGATCAAATAAACGCCACGAATAAAAAGCGTGGTGAGCGCTTGTCTAA
>JAESUK010000214.1 GCA_016763095.1 Alphaproteobacteria bacterium | reverse complement strand
TTCTTTGAGATTGATGCAAAATCTGGAAAGCTCTCTAAAACCAATGCAAATGATGATGAAGAGTCAGAAGGTGGCTCAAAAGGAAAAGGTGGCGGTGGCGGTCAAAAACAAAAGAAGAAATTAAGTATGGCGAGCTTCTCAGAAGCTGTGACAGGTCTGGTTCCAGAAGCTGGTGATCTTACAAAAATGGTTGTTATGGGGATGGAGATTGCACAAGATGCCTTTGCACCAGTTCTTGATGCCTTTATTGCACAAGCTGAAAAATCAAATATTATCTCAAGTGACCTTCTTTCAAAGGCGGGTAAGTTTATTACCAAGTATCAACCTGCAGGCTTCCTTGAGGCCAAAGGAAATGAAGATGCACCTTATAAATATGATAGCGAGAAGAATCAGCCCATGTTCGGTATGAATCTCAGTTAGGCGAGAACTCCCGCAACTTTACCAGATCCAATATCGTCCAATACGTCGCCAAGCATGGTTACGAGTTGGTCGATTTCTTTTTCGTTGATTGTCAAAGAAGGAGAAAGTTGCATGGTAGGTCCAGAGTAGCGGATCACAGCCCCACGATTAAACAGCTCGTAAGAGGCGGTACGTGTCCTGAGCATAGGATCATCATCTGAATAGTTTTCAAGTTGAACCCCTGCGATCATTCCACAGTTTCTGATATCCATCACATACGGCTTATCTTTAAGAGAATGTACTGCTTCTTCAAAGATTGGCATCATTTTGCGCGCGTTTTCTAAGATATTATCTTCTTCGAATGCATCCAATGTTCCAATTGCTGCGGCACAGGCGAGGGGATGCCCCGAATAGGTGTAGCCATGCATAAGCTCAATAATTTCGCGTGGTCCGTTCATGAAAGTGTCATATATGTCCGATGTTACAAATGTTGCTCCCATGGGCACAGCACCGTTTGTTAGTCCCTTTGCCGAAACAATAATATCAGGCATAACATCGAAATATGTCGTAGAAGACATTTCCCCCATACGTCCAAATGCTGTAACCACTTCATCAAAAATCAAAAGAATCCCATATTCATCACAAATTTCACGAATACGTTTAAGATAGCCTTTTGGTGGTGGAAGAATTCCTGTTGATCCTGCCACGGGTTCTATAATAACGGCAGCAATGTTTGATGGGTCGTTTAGATAAATCGTATTGAGAAGATCATCGGCAAGATGCGCACCCCATTCAGGTTCACCTTTTGAAAAAGCATTATGTTCCAAGTCCCATGTATGAACGATATGGTCAATATCTGGCAGTCTTTGTCCAAAGTAAGCACATGTATAAGGAATGCCCCCAACGGAGATGCCCCCAAAGCCGACCCCGTGGTAGCCACGTTCGCGCCCAATGAGTACACGGCGTTGTCCGTCGCCCTTTGCGCGTTGGTAACCGAGGGCGATTTTAAGCGCTGTGTCGACGGCTTCTGAGCCTGAATTACTGAAAAATACATGTGTGAATGGGTCGGGCATGGCATCGGTTAAGCGTTTGGCCGCTTCAAATGCAGTTGGATGTCCGTATTGAAAGTTTGGGGCGTAATCAAGCGTATCTATCTGTGCTTTCATCGCCTCTTTGATTTTTGGATGATTGTGTCCTGCGTTGGTACACCAAAGCCCAGCGATTCCATCAAGTATTTTTTTGCCGTCTTGATCGGTGTAGTACATACCATCGGCTGAAACCATCATGCGCGGATTGCTTTTGAAAAGCCGTTGTGGCGTAAATGGCATCCAGAATTGTTCGTGGGCAGGTGAAGTTTTTGTGAAATCGTAGCTCATGTAAAAGTCCTTCTTTTATAAAGTCCCCTTTGATGTGGGCATTGATGGAAAATTATTCTACACTTCATTGTACATTATTTATGTGCATTTATGAAATATGGATGAGTAAAGATAACATGGGACAGTACGACGGAAACGGTAAAGACAAGAATGGGTTAGAGGATAATGTCGTATCCTTATCTGACCATAAGAAGCGCAAGAAGCCATCCAATAAACCTGAGATATCCCCTTCAGATTTACCCCTAAAACAGCCATCAAGCGAGCCGTTTATAACATTACCAAAAGGTGTACAAGCCTTATTGGGCTTGCTTTTGTTCGTACATATTGGGCTTTGGGGTTTAAGTCAGTTTTCAACCACTGATTATACGTATGTTGCAATTTTAAATTGGGGGTTTATCCCTGCTCGTTTTTCTGGAGATTTCTATTTTTTACCGATTACTGTATTAACGCCGATTACATACGCACTTTTCCACGGCGGATGGCTTCATATCATTATGAATAGCGTAATGTTGATGGCGTTCGGGTCAGGATTTGAGAAAATCTTTGGCGTTAAAAAGATGATGATTGTGTTTTGGGGATCAACTGTGATCGCTGCGCTTGTTCATTTTTTACTCGACCCGCATTCTATGTCTCCGATGATTGGGGCATCGGGTGGTGTGAGTGGTTTATTTGCAGGCATGATTTTGGTGATGCATAAAACAGGACGTTTAGGACCAAGCAAAAGGTTGTTCCCTGTGATTGCGGTGTTTGTTGGAATATCTGTTGTTTTTGGATTTATGGGAGGACCAGATGGAAGTATTATCGCATGGGCTGCACATATTGGTGGGTTCTTGGGTGGTTTAGGTATCGTACATTTATTATTGAAAAAAGGGGCTTAATATGGCGCAATCAGCAAATAACAATGGGGCAAAGAGTCCGTTGAACGACAAGCATCTTTGGGTGAAAATTCTTTTAGGGCTTGTTCTTGGTATTGGTGTTGGGCTTGCGTTATCCCCTGAAGCGGGTGCGTTATTGCCTCCAGACCTTACAAATGAAGTTGGAGCATGGATTGAATTGCCCGGCGTTTTGTTTCTTGGACTTCTTAAAATGGTGGTTGTGCCCCTTGTGATTTGTTCCATCATTGTTGGGATTGCAGATAGTGGTGAGCTTGGTTTTGTAAAAGCCATTGGATCACGGATTATACTGTATTTTGTGTTAACGAGCACTGTGGCTATTATTATTGGGATGAGCTTAACCTATGCGATACAACCCGGTGCGGGGATGCCGACCGAGTTTGTGGATCAAGCGATGGCACAACAAGCCGAGAAAATGCCGTCTCAAACCCTTGAAGGTTTAAGCATTCCCCAACGGATTGCCAATGTTATTCCAACCAACCCTGCGAAAGCACAACTTGAAAAGAATATGCTTCAAATCGTAATTGCGGCGTTGCTTGTTGGGTTGGCGTTGCTGACATTGCCGAAGGCAGCAGCGAAGCCCGTGCTCGCACTGTGTCAGTCAGGGCAAGCGGTGGCGATGAAGATTATTGAATGGGCGATGGTGATTGCACCCTATGCGGTGTTTGGTTTGATGGCAAAGGTGGTGATTGATCTTGGCTTTGATGCTGTGACCACGGTGGCGCTTTATATGGCGACGGTTCTTGGTGGCTTGCTGATCATGTTCTTTGTCTATTTAGGCTTGGCGAAATTTGTAGGAGGTGTGCCTGTTTGGACATTCCTTAAAGGGATCAGAGAGGCGCAGATCATTGCCTTTTCAAGCTCAAGTTCTGCGGCGACAATTCCCGTATCTATGAAATGTGCGGAGGAAAATCTTGGTATTCCAAAACGTATTGCAGGCTTTACCATCCCGCTTGGTGCGACCATTAATATGGATGGAACGGCGCTTTATCAAGCAGTGGCAGCGATCTTTTTAACCCAAGTATTTGGCGTTGATTTGAGTTTTTCAGAAATGGCATTGCTTCTTGTGACCACAGTCGGAGCGTCGATTGGAACACCGGGGATTCCGGGGATTGGGATTGTTGTCTTGGCAACGATTCTGTCAGGGATTGGTGTGCCTGCGGAAGGCATTGCACTTATTCTTGGTGTTGATCGTATCTTGGATATGTGTCGGACGACAATTAATATTACGGGGGATATCACCGCCACCGTTGTGATGAATAAGCTCGTCTAAAAAAGTTTCTTTTTGTGATCTATTGAGTTTCTTCAGCTTTCGCGGGACGCGCGTACAAAAGGTACGCTTACGTTTCCACGGGCTTCATTACCTCAATATTTCATTAAAAATAACTATTTTTTGCTATTTTTGTTAATGCTTCTGAGAAGAATGGAATGTCCTGTTAATTTCTAACTAAATCTATGAAGACGCGGTGTCCTGCTGATCCTGCGGGGCGGAGCGCTTCTTTTGTGATAATTTGTGCAACACCTTTTA
This sequence comes from Alphaproteobacteria bacterium, assembly GCA_016763095.1. Lineage (GTDB taxonomy): Bacteria > Pseudomonadota > Alphaproteobacteria > Micavibrionales > Micavibrionaceae > UBA1850. The sequence goes on along the minus strand of JAESUK010000214.1, from coordinate 3,848 downwards.
GGTTGAGCACGACGCGTGTTACGCCGTCTGTGTCTGTATCAATGCTGTAGGTTGAGACAAGTCCTTGTCCCGTGCCAGCGTTTAAGCTCAAATCTGTGTCTTGGAGTTCAATGAGGAGAAATTTTTCGTTGTTATCTAAATCAGTTGTAAATTTCATAGCGCGTGGAAGGTCAATGACGATACGTGTTTTCCCACTATTCACACCAAACCGCACGCCCGTTTTCTTGGATATATATTTCGTGATGGTTTTTGGTGCTGTGATTGGTTTTGGCTTGTTTGTGGTATGTACTGGTTTAAGACCGTAGCGTTGATCAATCTGTGCCAAATTAAGTTTGAGCTTTGCCATTTCATTTTCGAGTGTTTCAACGCGTGCCTCAAGAGGTTTCGGGTTGGATACAGGAAGAGATTGGAGTGTTTCGTGCGCCTTATCAATGACCCATGATTGCTCGACGGGCGCAATAGGCGTTGTTGTTTTCGGTGACTCATGTGAGGAAGAACACGCAAATATCATAAGTGACGTGGACCCAATGAGCAGAACTTTAAGGCAGGACTTTGTTAACATGAAGACTAGGCTACGCCTTTTTTTTAGCCTTCGAAAGCACCTGTTCGTAGATACCCAGAGTTTTGTTTACCATTTTGTCGAAGGTGAAGTTTTCCTCAAACCGTTTGCGTCCAGCCAAACCCATGGATTTAATTTTATCTGGGTTATTGATCAGGTCTTTTAGGTTTTCTGCTAAGGCATCAATATCTTTGTGTGGTGGGCAGTAGCCTGTTTCCCCATCAATGACAGATTCCTTTACACCTGCAACATTGGTTGCGATGACGGGTAAGCCTGTGCGCATGGCTTCAAGAATTGAGCGTGGAAAGCCCTCCCAATGCGAGATGAGGCAATACACATCTGCCTTTTCAAGGCAGGTCGGTATGTCTTCACGTTCACCCAAAAACCTGACTTTATCGTCCAAGCCAAGCGCGTCTACGAGTGGTACGATGGCGCTGTTATCGCCACCACCGACAAGATCCATTGTCCAATTGAGGTCTTTGATTTTACCAAGAGCGTGGATCAATGTTTCGTGATCTTTTTGACGACCAAAGCGCGCGATCATAATTAAGCGTACGTTTTTCTTTAAATCTTGGTTGGCGGGTTTTTTATAAGGGATATCGGGCATTCCATTATGAACAGCCGTTAGTTTTTTTCTTGATACAATATGTTTTTTCAATGCGAGGTCACGGTCATATTCAGAGACTGTGATTACATGAGAGCTGAGCCAACTTGCAACTTTCTCAATGATTTTATAAATCGTGCGGTGTGGTTGCGGAACGTTATCTGTAAACGCCCAGCCGTGCGCGGTGAATATCACGGGAATACCAAGCGAGAAACATGCTATGCGTCCAACCATGCCTGCTTTAGAGGAATGACATGAAACGACATCAGGGTTTAAACGTTTCAAATGTTTGCGTATTTGCAAGAAGGCTTTGACATCTTGAATAGGATGGATTCGACGCACGAGGTCGGGGACTTCTTTGTAAATAATGTCCATGTGTTCAATATAGTCAGAGACCTTTCCAGGCCAGCCAGATAAAACAATAGGTTTATGCCCATTGTTTTTGAGCCATAATGTAAGGTCACGGATGTGGACTTGCGCACCACCGTATTCATCCATGCGGGTAATAATATATACAACTTTCATACTGGTATCTTCGCAGGATTAACTGTAAAAACAAGAGAGATAAAATTAAAAGTAATGGGATAATCACATGAAAATAGCGTTATTAGGTGGAAGTGGGTTTATTGGGACGGAGTTTATCCGCCAACAGCGAAAGCATCATGACATTCGCATTGGTGATATTGAGAAAAGCACGACCTATCCAGATTTGTGGACGGATTGTGATATCAGGGATCAAGATGCGTTGCGCGCTATTTGTAAAGGCGTGGATGTGATCATTAATCTTGCTGCGGTTCACCGTGATGATGTGCGCCCACTTTCGTTGTACCACGATACAAATGTGCAGGGGTCTCAAAACATTTGTGACGTTGCGGATGAACTTGGTATCAAGCACCAAATCTTTACAAGCTCAGTTGCGGTATATGGTTTCCAAGAGGGTGAGCCAGATGAAAGTGCACCACATGAATATTTTAACCTGTATGGAGAAACAAAATCCAAGGGGGAAGATCGTTATAATGCTTGGTATAAGGCGGGAAACAGTAAAGAAAAAACGTTAACGGTGATTCGTCCAACGGTTGTGTTTGGTCCAAACAATCGTGGCAATGTTTATAACCTTTTGAAGCAATTGGCATCAGGTGCATTTGTTATGATTGGGAACGGAAAAAACCGTAAATCAATGTGCTATGTTGAAAATATTACCGCGTTCATCGTGCATGCGTTGAGCTTTAAAGCAGGGTATGAAGTTTATAACTATGTTGATAAACCAGACTTTGAAATGAATGACCTTGTGTCAATTGTCCGTAAAGCCGTTGGTAAGGGAGAAAAGATAGATTTTCGTCTTCCATATTGGTTTGGGTATTTGGCAGGGATGGGGTTTGATGTTTTGGCGTTTATTCTACGTCGTACATTCCCGATTAGCCGTATTCGTATTCAAAAGTTTTGTTCAAATAGTATTTTCTCGGCACAAAAAGCACATACGACATGTGGCTTTACCGCACCTGTAGATTTGAAGAAAGCATTGGCGCAGACTATTGCGCATGAGTTTCCTAAGAAGAATTAAGCAGCTGCCCAGCGGGTGCAGTCTATCGGATGCGGAGCGTCCCTACTTCACTGAATGTTGATATAGTCATGTGACTTTATATTCTAGGAAGAAGGGGCATATGGATACACGATATATAACAATCCGATATGTTAGCTTTGGTGATTATTGCTGTTTTGGCGACAAGCTCGTTTGCCATGGTGAGGCTGTTGATTCATGAGCAACATGATAGTGCAACGTATGTTGATGTGAGTGGAAAGCAACGCATGTTGTCTCAACGTATTGCTTTATTTGCATTACAATTGTCACATACAGAGCGAACAGAGCGAAAAACAGATGATGATCGCCACATCAGGATGCATCTGAATGAGGCAATAGACCTTATGGAGATCGACCATAACCGTTTGGTGTATGGGTTGGGGCATGATGAGGCAGAACACCGCAGGGGAGAACACGAAAGTGCTTATGTTCCGTCCTCGCTTCCAGATAATATTGGAGCGTATTATTTTGAAGATCCTTCAAATCTTAATCATCAGGTGCAGGGATACATTCATCATGCGAAGGAAGTCCTAAAGTCTGATAGAGTTTCATATGATAATCCTGATTTGCAATATCTGCAAAAGGAGTCATCGGGGTATCTTCTTGAGGTTTTGAATGGTGCGGTGAAACTGTTTGAAGACAATCATATACGTTCGGTGAAGCGTTTAAGTATGATTGAAACCATTATTTTTCTTATTACGCTGATCGTTCTTGTGGCAGAGGCGCTTTTCATTTTCCGCCCAGCGGTGCGCCATATTCAAGTGAAGGTGAAGGAGTTAAAGCGCGCAACATATAAAACGGAAATGGCAGCAAAAGCGAAAGGTGATAAGGAACTATGTATAGAAGCGGGAATGGATGACTATGCTTCTAAGCCGATTACCAAAGGAGAAATTATTCGTGTTTTGACAAAGTGGTGTGCTGATTACTGTAAAGAAATAGATAATGTTGAGGAGTTGCCTAAGCGTTATACTAAATAGTTTTAAGTTGACATATTTCTATTTTTGTTTAGTGTGCTCAAAAAAATAAGGATAGAAACTATGGCTGGAAAAGCTTCAAAACATTTTGACGTTGCGGATAATGGAAAAGAATTTGGGTTAGGTACAGTA
>JAESUK010000213.1 GCA_016763095.1 Alphaproteobacteria bacterium | reverse complement strand
TCTTCCCATTGCGTTGGGAGAAGCAACAAAGACAATTCCTTATACCCAAGATGCTTATAAAATTTATGAATTTACATCTCAGTGGGGTGAGCAAACAACCACAGATGATAAAGAAGGTGAAGTTGTTTCTTCTAGTGATCTTGCGCCATCACAAGATGAAATAGAGGCTTTTCTTTCTAAGTATATTGGAAATGTTCAACAAACACCTCCACAATTCTCTGCCATCAAAATAAATGGTGAGCGTGCCTATGATATGGCACGAAATGGACAGGATGTTAATATCCCTTCTCGCCCCGTCTATATAGAATCACTTGAAATTATTGGGCATGACGTAGAGAAAAACCAAACATCATTTAGAATGAAATGTGGAAAAGGAACTTATGTACGTTCTATTGCAAGGGATTTAGGGCTTGATTTAGGCTGTTTTGGGCATGTATGTGTTCTAACGCGCACACAAGTCGGTTGCTTTTCTATGGAGGACACGATTTCGCTTGATATTTTTCAAGAAATGGACGATAACACTGCGACTGATGGTATTTTGCTACCTGTTGAGACTGTGCTAGACGACATCCCGGCACTTTCATTAACACAACAGGAAGCATCTAGACTGATGAACGGGCAAATGCTCACCTTTGTAACAAGACCTGATACTGAACGGCTTTTAACGCTTGGTATTGATTTTAAAAGCGAAGAGGACGTAATTGCTTTGGCACTTTTGGAAGAAAAAGCTCTCGGGCTTGTCGCAATCAAAGGTGTAACTATTAAGCCTAGCCGTCTGTTTAATTTGTAAACTATTTAAAAAAGGAGAAAACGATGTCGATTACAGCAGTTAAAAAACAAGAAGTTATTAAAGATAGCGCAACAACAAAAGATGATACTGGTTCACCAGAAGTTCAAGTAGCAATCTTAACAGTACGTATTGCTAATCTTTCAGATCACATGAAGATACACAAAAAAGATTTGAGCACACGTCGTGGCCTATTGGCTATGGTTGCTCGTCGCCGTAAGCTTTTGGATTACCTTCGTAGCAAAAGCGAAGGTCGTTACCAAGACCTTATTAAGAAGCACGGTATTCGTAAGTAATTTATTATTACTTATAAATGATGTCTTAAAAAGCGACTTTTGGGTCGCTTTTTTATTGCTCGGATTTTGTTTATCTAGTTTTCCAAAAATCGTTTGGAGATGATTTTCATATCACCCAACTCAAACAAGAGTGGTACACCTGTTGGCATTTCTGCTTGATTGATTGTTTCTGGGGTTTCTACACCAAGAATGATCAGCATTGCGCGTAAGGAATTACCATGCGCCGCTATCATTACATTCTGTCCATCTTCTAACAGAGGCTTAATGTTCTCTGTGTAGTAAGGACGAACGCGTTTTTCTACAACATCCTTCAGACACTCGCCACCAGGTGGTGGGGTGTCATATGAACGTCGCCAGATATGAACTTGTTCACCCCCAAACTTCTCACGGGTTTCATCTTTGTTAAGCCCTGTTAGATCACCATAATCACGCTCGCGTAAATCTTCATGCATTGTGAGATTCCAGCTACCATTCGCTAAACGGATTTTAGAAGCTTTGTTTCCCGCATTTTCTAAGGTTAGGCGTGCGGTATGAATGGCGCGCTTGAGTGTGCTTGTGAAGACAGTATCAAGATATACGCCAGAACTTTGGATGAGTTGTCCCGCCTGAATGGCCTCTTCTTTTCCTTGGTCCGTCAGGTCTACATCCGTAAATCCTGTAAATCTATTTTCTAAGTTCCATTGGCTTTGACCGTGGCGTAGTAAAATCAAATAGTTTGTCATGTAATCACCCTTTAATATCTTATCTAACCCATATCAAACCGTGGGTTTTATACCCTATATTATGTTTGACATTAGCCCCTTATAATGGCATGACTATGCTGCATTGCAAGGGGCTTATACTTGCGTCCTACGGTTGACTGCAGAAGGCAAAGTTACAATATTGTGTCTTCCGCTGTCCACCTGAGGAACAAAGCTCCCTTTGCATGTCTTATTTGATAATGACAATGAAAGGAAAATGTCATGTTTAACGTATTTCGTAAAGAAATTGAATTTGCGGGCCGTACGCTCGTTTTAGAAACTGGTAAAGTTGCCAGACAAGCAGATGCTTGTGTAATTGCCACTTATGGCGAAACAACGGTTCTTTGTGCTGTAACGGCTGCAAAGTCTGTTCAAGCGGGTCAAGATTTCTTCCCACTTACAGTTCACTACCAAGAAAAAACATATGCGGCTGGTAAGATACCTGGTGGCTTCTTTAAACGTGAGGCTCGTCCAAGCGAAAAAGAAACACTTACATCTCGCTTGATTGACCGCCCTATCCGCCCACTTTTCCCTGCTGGATTCTATAATGAAGTTCAAGTTATTTGTACTGTTCTTGCGCATGACATGGAAAACGACCCTGATATGGTTGCTTTGATTGCTGCTTCTGCAGCGCTTACACTTTCTGGTGTTCCATTCATGGGACCAATTGGTGCGGCACGTGTTGCATATAAAGATGGTAGTTACATTGTTCAGCCTACGCTTGAACAAATGGAAGGTAGCGAGCTTGACTTGGTTGTTGCGGGAACACACGAAGGTGTATTGATGGTTGAATCAGAAGCTCAAGAGCTTTCTGAGGACATTATGCTTGGTGCTGTTGATGCTGGACAAGCTGAGTTCAAAAAAGTAATTGATGGTATTATTGATTTGGCTGAAATGGCAGCTAAAGAGCCATGGGATGTCCCAACAGAATCTGCTGAAGTTACCAAACTTGCTAAAGCGATGGACAAAGCCTTCTCTAAGGACATTGCAAAAGCATACAAGATTCAAGAAAAATCAGAGCGTCAAGCAGCACTTGCTGAAGCAAAAGACAAAGCTGTTGAGAAGTTTGTTGATGAAGAAGCTGGTCTTAATGGAATGGTTGTTCTTGGTAAATTCAAGAAACTTGAAGCGGCAGTTGTTCGTGGAGATATCCTTAAGTCTGGTAAGCGTATTGATGGACGTGATACAAAAACTGTTCGTAAAATCGTTTCAGAAGTTGGTGTTCTTCCGCGCGTTCACGGATCAGCATTGTTTACACGTGGTGAAACACAAGCGTTGGTTATAACAACACTTGGTACTGGGCAAGATGAACAAATTATTGATGCACTTGAAGGCGAATACAAGCAAAAATTCCTTCTTCACTATAACTTCCCTTCTTATTCAGTTGGTGAATGTCGTCGTATGGGTCCTCCAGGTCGTCGTGAAATTGGACATGGTAAGCTTGCATGGCGTGCTATCCACCCAATGCTTCCAGACCCTGAAGACTTCCCTTACACAATGCGTGTTGTTTCAGAGATTACAGAATCAAACGGTTCTTCTTCTATGGCAACAGTTTGTGGTACATCACTTGCGTTGATGGATGCGGGTGTTCCTTTGAAAAAACCTGTTGCGGGTATTGCAATGGGCTTGATCAAAGAAGGCGATGACTTTGCTGTTCTTTCAGATATTCTTGGTGATGAAGATCACTTGGGAGATATGGACTTTAAAGTGGCTGGTACAGTTGATGGGATCACATCCCTTCAAATGGACATCAAAATCACATCAATCACAAAAGAGATCATGGCGATTGCGCTTGAACAAGCAAAAGAAGGTCGTGTTGGTATTCTTGATGAAATGTCTAAAGCACTTACATCTGGACGTTCAGGTGTGCGTGAAGGTGCTCCACAAATGGTTCAAATCACAATCCCTGTTGATAAAATCCGCGATGTTATTGGTACAGGTGGTAAAGTGATCCGTGAGATTACTGAAACAACTGGTGCTAAGATGGATGTTGAAGATGACGGTACTATCCGCGTATCTGCAACGGAAGAATCAGCGATTGAAGCTTGTGTGAAATGGATCAAAGACCTTACTGATGAGCCTGAAAAAGGTGTTATATATCAAGGTAAAGTTGTTAAGACAGTTGATTTTGGTGCGTTTGTGAACTTCATGGGTGCTAAAGACGGGCTGGTTCATATTTCTGAACTTCAAGATGCGCGTACAGCGAAAACAACAGACGTTATCAATGAAGGTGATACTGTTCACGTAATGGTTATCGGCTTTGATGATCGTGGAAAAATCAAACTCTCAATGAAGTGTGTTGATCAAGAAACTGGCTTGGAAATTGTTAAAGAACAGCAACAAGAAGCTAGCTAAGCTTTAAGGATACTAATTTATAAGAGCTTCCCAACAATATTAATTTATGTGGGAGGCTCTTTTTTATAGGAGATACTACTATGACATTAAAACTTCCTAAAGTTATTGGACACCGTGGGGCATGTGGATATGCGCCTGAAAATACGCTTGAAAGTATTCGTGCAGCGGCTGAGCTTGGTGTCGAATGGGTTGAACTTGATGTAAAACTCACCAAGGATGATGTGCCAATTATTTTTCATGATGAGGAGCTTGAACGCCTAACGAATGGCTCGGGTCTTGTGAAAGACTTTACACTCAAGGAGCTGAAAGAATTAGATGCAGGATACAGTTTTGGAGATAGTTTTTTTGGTGTGACTATACCAACCCTTGAAGAAGCGGTTGATGTTCTTCTTGAGCATGACTTAGGTTTAAACCTTGAAATCAAGCCATGCCCAGGACGTGAACGTGAAACAGCGGAGGTTGCGTTGGATGTTTTGTCTCAAATTTGGGATGCTCATGACAAGATTCTTATTTCTAGCTTTAAGGCGACCAGCCTTGAGGCCGCGCTTGAAATTGCAGAAGACTGGTCTCGTGGGTTATTGCTTGGAGCTGAATATGAGGATGATTGGAGTGCGCTTGCGGATGCGCTGCATGTCTCTACGCTTAACATTAACGGAAATACTGTAACACGTGAACAGGTTGAGGATTTGATGGAATATAATGTTCCAATTTTGGCGTATACAATCAACGATCCTATGCGCGCTCAAGAACTACAAAGGTGGGGTGTTGATACTTTCTTCTCAGATGTTCCAGACTTAATTGCAGAGAATATTCTTACTGTGCATTAGAGCATTTATTGTAATGTTAGAATTAGACCAGGTTGCCCATCAATTGGGGCTTTTCTGTGTATTCTGTGCTTCATTGTGGTAAATGGGTTGAAAAATGATGGGGCGTTATGTTGCCAAACATCACCGTGATCCGCGATAAGAATTCTTGCTTCATCAATTACTTCGGCATCTGTTCCCACAATTTTTCTTACATCATCGTTATGAACTTCATGTGTAAGTGCTCCTGAGTATCTTATTCCCTTGGTCGCGGCTCCATCGTGATGCCATATACTATCAATATTTGTGAGTTCACCGCCCTGTACTCTGAGCCTTAGGTATTGTCCTCTTCCACCTAACTTACTGAACCGTGAAATATCCTCGGTTAGTTTTACAGCAGCATTTTGTGCATGGAGAGAAAGGTGATCAGTGCCTTTTGTTGGAGAGAACATTTGTAATGCCCCTTCTCCATACAGAATTTTTCCTTCATTTGCGCTTACCTCATACTCGTCTAAATAAAACTGAGTTAGCTCACGAAAGGCCGCTTTCATGCTACCATCAAAAGATCTTCTGTATAGGATTAGGTTTTGTGATTTTACTGGTTTGTCTGTAAATGTGGCCGCAAAACTTGAGGAGAGCTGGATTTGTTTTCTCCAACTCTCAGAATTTCTAACGTCATTAAAGGTAAGTAAACGTCCCATAAGGAAAGAATATATCAAAATAACATCGTTATGTCAATTTTAGACAAAGAATCCTATTTAAGGTTGTCCCAGTCATCCGAAGGACACATACCAATTACGTTGAAGCCACAATCAACATGATGGTTTTCACCTGTAACTGCTGCAGACATATCAGACAGTAGGTAAAGTCCCGTTTGCCCAAGTTCATCTAATCCAACAGGGCGACGTAGCGGTGCTGTTACAACATTATAATTATATGTTTTACGTGCTGAACCAATTGCTGATCCCGCAAGCGTTCTCATCGGCCCTGCAGAGAGGCTGTTAATACGAATGTTGTCAGGACCAAGGTCTGCTGCCAAATAGCGTACAGAGGCTTCAAGGGCTGCTTTAGCCACGCCCATAACATTGTAGTTAGGCATAACTTTCTCTGCACCGTAGTAACTTAGTGTTATGGCGGAACCACCATTCTTCATCAAAGGCACAGCGCGACGCATTACGGATGTGAAGGAATAGCAAGAAATATGCATTGAGTTTGAGAAGTTCTCAAGCGTTGTATCAACATAACGCCCTGTAAGCTCGTTTTTGTCTGAATATGCAAGGGAGTGAACAACAAAATCTAGTTCGCCCCATTCATCTGTTATTTTTTCAAAAACGTGATCTATATCACTCTCGTTTGTTACATCGCACTCAATAAGGAAGTCTGATCCTACTTTTTTAATCAATGGTTCTACGCGCTTTTTGAAAGCATCAACTTGGTATGTGAACGCAAGCTCTGCGCCTTGTTCGTGCAAAGCCTTCGCAATGCCCCAAGCGATGGAGTGATCATTCGCCACGCCCATAATCAACCCTTTTTTACCTGTCATCATGCCCATTATAATTATCCTTTATATTTTGACATCGCTAATGTGCAATTTGTTCCACCAAATCCAAAGCTATTGGATAGGATTGTATCGAACTCAACATTATCTATACGAGAAGTCGCAATAGGCATGCCTTCTGCTCTCTCATCTAGATTTTTAATATTTATACTTGGCGCGACAAAGTTATTTTCCATCATAAGGATAGAATAGATTGCTTCCTGTGCCCCAGTTGCACCCAATGAATGACCCGTCATGGATTTTGTTGCACTGATATGTGGAATATCTTGATCCATTGGTGTGAATACTTCACGAATAGCGTCAATCTCGCCCATATCACCCACAGGCGTAGATGTTCCGTGTGTGTTAATATAAGTAACTTTTCCGCTCACTGTTTCCAGTGCCTTCTTCATAGCACGCATTCCGCCTTCACCGCTTGGCGCAACCATGTCATGACCATCAGAGGTTGCCCCGTAGCCAGTAATTTCAGCATAAATCTTAGCACCACGCGCTTTGGCATGTTCAAGTTCTTCCAGAACCAGAATTCCACCACCACCAGAGATCACAAAACCATCACGGTCTGCGTCATAGGCCCGCGCCGATGTTTCAGGTGCATCATTATATTTAGATGACATAGCGCCCATTGCATCAAACAATGCAGATAAAGCCCAATCAAGTTCTTCTCCGCCACCAGCAAACATAACGTCTTGTTTACCCCATTGGATAAGCTCGGCAGCATTCCCAATGCAATGTGCAGATGTTGCACAGGCAGAAGAAATTGTGTAATTCACACCTTTTATTTTAAAATTCGTAGAAGCTGTTGCGGATGTCGTTGAAGACATTGCTTTTGGAACAGCAAATGGTCCAACACGTTTAGGACCCTTTTCGCGAGTGATGTCCGCGGCAAGGACTTGCGCACTTGTTGAAGGACCACCGGAACCCACGATAATACCTGTGCGTTCGTTTATGATGTCATTTTCTTCAAGTCCTGCATCTGCGATCGCTTGCTCCATAGAAAGATGTACATATCCTGCGGCATCTCCCATAAAACGCCAAAGACGCTTATTAATTTTTTCAGAAAGATTGATATCAGGTTTTCCATGTACCTGAGAACGGAAACCAAGGTCTGCATATTCCTGAGAGAACGTGATTCCCGATTTCCCTGCTTTTAATGATTCTAAAACTTCTTCTTTATCATTTCCGATACAAGAAATTATTCCGAGACCTGTTACAACTACACGGCGCATAATGAACTCCTTTTGTAAGATAAATATATTTGTTTTTATTAATTATGACGCCGAATTATCAAATAAGCCAACCTTCATACCTGATACTTTACATGCAACTTTATCGTCAACATATACTGTACCATCGCCAATACCAAGCACAAGCTTGCCTGACATAACGCGTTTTATATCAACGACGTATTTAACCAATTTTGAGTCAGGTGTGATTTGCTCAGATAATTTAAGTTCGCCCAATCCAAGTGCGCGCCCTGATCCCTTTTCACCTTTCCAACCAAGGTAGAAGCCAAGAAGTTGCCATACAGCGTCTAGCCCTAGGCAACCAGGCATTACAGGATCACCTTTGAAATGACATTTAAAAAACCACAGATCAGGATTGATATCAAATTCAGCTTCGATCACACCTTTACCATATGCACCACCTTCAGTAGATACATTGGTAATACGGTTAAACATAAGCATTGGAGGTAAAGGAAGCTGTGCATTTCCTTCGCCAAACATAGTTCCTTCTCCACATGTAAGAATGTCTTCATAGGAGTAGCTTGATTTTGGTTCTAATGTCATGGGTATACGAGGCTCTTCTTTTTGTTGTGAAATCGTTATGGAACGTATTTATAAAAGGGTTTGACCTAAAGGGCAAATAATTTGTAATAATTTGTAACAATTGAAGTGATCGGATATGGATGTATTTATCTATCCATATGAAATATATCAATATTTAGTCTGAAAATATATTTTCTGAAAAGGCATCAATATCAGATTTTACGCTTGGGTACATCGCGCGAAGCCCTCTATAACTTTCTATGAGTGCCGCCATTGCGAGAGGCTTGGCTATATCATGGGGCATATCAGGTGTATCGCCTGTTGCGACAACAGCAAGCATACGCCCTGCTGCCTTTGCACATGCAACAGCTTGTTCTTCAACTGTCATAATTGATAACGCCTTGAAGAAAGAATCACACATAGGCTTAATGGCTTCTATTAATTCCGTCGGTGGGTCTGCGGGGCAATCATTTGCCGCCATTCCTAAATGCCAACTGCTTCCAGCAGGAACACCCATACGAGAGGCTTCTTGTGTCATAACAGACATAATTGTTTGAAATTGTTCATCTGCATCAACGAAAAAGCACTGTGCCGATTCATCTGTGCAATGTCCAAAACTGTGTCCAGCATAGGCACTTAATCCACAAACACCATCGGCTAGAGACCATTCTTTGCTAGATATTTTGGTTTCGATCACAAGGTCACATAGTTCTTGGGCTGAAATCTCATACGCCATGCAACGTGTTGAGAATTCCATAAATAGACGCAAGCTCTCTTCTCTTGGAATGTTTTCATTTTCCCAGATTGTGAGATAGCTTTGCAGAACCCATAAGACAAAATCAAAATATGAGAACTCGCATTCTTGCCATTCATCCAAAACAAAACGGGACAACTCGCGCCCTTGTTCTGATGTTTGGTCAATATGTTGAGAATGAGGAAGTGTCCATGAAGAGATTGAGCCATCATACGGCTGTGCTCTTAACATGTCCGCTATTTTGGAAAACCCCGCTTCCATTGTTTCGTCTGGCTTTTCAAATAGAAAGCATGCCTCTACATAGAGACCAGACAGCATCAAAAGATAATCTGTGATTTTGGGTGTCGCGCCCTCTGCGGTGGCAGAGAGCGTTTTATCCATGTGGGAATGGACAAAGGCAACCAGATCTGATTTTTCGGGCGTCAAGCGCATATAGAAACCTGCAAATGAATATAGCGCGCAGAAATGCTCGCCTTATGAAAAGTTGAATAGAAAGTACAAATTAGTGTATCAACCAGAACAGCTGATATAACAAGGATATCAAATTATTGAGTTTGGACAATGCCCCATAGCAACTTTTTTTCTAAATAGCCCTTATACCCCGATGCGCCTACCTTACAGAGACCCTCTTCACATCCATAGACCTTGAGTAAAGTGCCTTCCTCAATACGCAAAACACCAGATGAGTCCTTTTTATTGCTCTTTTTTAGAACCACATAAGATTTTTCATCCATTGCCTGAGCGATTCCATGCTTCTTGGTTGAGAGGAGGCTGTTGTGAATCCATCCCACCTCACCGCTTACATCCATAACTTTTACCCATTGATCAAACCTTAGAACAATTTTCATAGGCCAGCCTTTTTGGTGATACACCCATTTAATAGGGTGATCCGTTGATGGCCCATAACGCATAAATACTTCGTCAGCGCGTAGTGACATAAATGAGTCGGCATCGCCTGCAAACGATTTTGTAGGCACAAGGAGAATTACTATTATAAAAATACGGAACAAAATATGGAACATGGAGAATCACTG
>JAESUK010000212.1 GCA_016763095.1 Alphaproteobacteria bacterium | reverse complement strand
AATAGGTGGATCAACATACAATCTATACTCGCCTGCAAATGAATCGCCTCAAAAGAAATTCGGTATTTCTGGAATGGGTAACGTGCTCTCCTTCAATAACCTGGACAATATTCTATTATCTGAAAATTCCATCACATCATCAGAATTTAACGAAAACGATGGCTTCACCGTATATTTATCTGGATATTTAACGTGCAATGCAAGCGACCTCTCACCAGGTCCAAACCTTGATAATATTTTTCAAATTGGTACAGACAGTGGTGCACACTCAAACCGTGCACCCGTTGTCATCTCTCAACATGCAAGCGATCCAGAATCTATTCTTGCGCGCTCAGCGGGGAAGGGCGGAAGCGCTGACTACCAAGATGCAGGCTGTAACACACCCTTCGTAATTATTCATAGATCAGAAGGAAATGGCGGATCCGTTGAAACGGTTATACTAAACCAAACAGGACTAACATATTTAGATAAAGCCACATGGTACTCAAACCTTATAAACACAAGTCCTGACTTTCTGCGCCATGATACAAGCAGAATGAAACTCGTGACACCGCTTTCCCCTACAAATGGCAAAATAGCCATAGGAGGAAACCCTGACATATCAAATAGTCGTGCAAGTCTCAATCTTAAAAACTTACAGTTTTATAACCAACCACATGGCTTTACACGTTCAATGCTCATCGCAACATGGAACGCGAAACAAGCAGGCATAACCACACCAAGAATGCTTCTCGGGTCATTACTAAGCTCTGAATACATGGATGTAGATCTATCAACAATCGTATCCGCCTACAAAGTTGAGAGCGCAGACATCAAAAGAACAGAAGCAATTGATCAGTACACGCAGAACTCTGCATTCCTTACAATTGAAGATGATGCAGAAACAAAATATCCTCTCTGCCTAAGCGATCAAGACAATACTTTTACACCATTTTGGGTAAGCGACATATCAACACCGACAGGGCAACGACGTTGCTTACAACAAGCCATTCCTTGGTTTGGCGAAATTAAAATAGTCGCCACAGACACAGAGAACCTTTCATCAAATGAAGCCTCCACCAAAGGGTTATCAACATTCACATCGTTCATAAAAAGCCAACCCACAGTAATGTTTGCAAATCCTTTCAGCAACACAGCAGTTGAAAGCCAATATCCTTCATCAAATACAATAGACACCATGCAAAATATTGTTGAAGCGGATGATCCAAATTCTGTAACAAAAACGCTGATTGAGGCCTACCAACCTACAGCTACATCACAACCAAGCACCTCTTTTAACGCAGGCGATGATCTGGAATTCACCTATCATATTAATTCGAGAGAAGCGGTTGCCTTTGACGGGATCAACGACACTATGATCGTAAGAAATTTGAGTGAAAGCAATCTGTCCCTAAACACATTGGCCACACAAGGCTTCATCTATTCTGCCGTAATACAACTAGGCGAACACTACCAAAATGACAACACCTACAACACAGTTTTACGCTTTGGTGGACTTGGCGTGCCTGTTATTCACCTTACTCAAAACAGAAATGATTCTTCAATTCTAGATGTGAGAGATGCGGGAACGATTGTCCCAGGCATTGAAACAAACAATCTTCCTGTCGCCCTTACTGTACAGAGCGCACCAGTATCCTACAGCGTTGAAACAGGATACGGACAAGGTGAAATCACAGTGTTCATTAATGGAGAAGAAATAGCTTCAAGAAAAAACACAAATTGGAACAATGTTGATCCCGCAAATTTAACAATGAGCATCGGTGCGAATGCCCACAATGGTTACGGTGTCAAAAATAATACCTTCACTCCATTCGGTTTAGGGCAAATTGGCTTATGGGCAGGGCACGAAGATTATAATAAGAAGGTCGCAAAAACATTTTCTAGTATTTTGACACAATCATTTGGAATTACGGCAAAGGGGATACCAGAACTTGGACCTCGAGCTATTGAAGCCGAACAAAGTTTCCAACCTGTTTTGCCTTACCTCATGCCTAAAGCACAGTAAAGTACACGTTCAAAAGTTAATGTGAATTATTATACCCAGAAAAGTATTTTAAAACCTCAATATAAAGGCTTTTCTTAAAGGGAACTATGAGGTCAAGAAGAAGCTCAGGCTTCTCCCATTTCCATTGGGAAAACTCGGCAGGGTCAAAGGCATTGATATCTATATCCGTGTCACACCCCGTAAACCGTCCTGCAATCCATGTTTGCTCCTGCCCACTATATTTCCCATTCCAAAGGCTTTTCTTTAGCTTATCAGGAAAATCATATCGAACAGGTCGATCCATAACGTCAAGAATGGTTGCTTTGTCTGTGCCTATCTCTTCCTTCATTTCACGATAGAAGGCGTGTTCAGCCTCTTCACCTTCATCAATACCACCCTGAGGCATTTGCCACGCACCTGGGGTGTCTATACGCTCTCCAACGAAGAGTTTGCCATCACTATTAAACAGAGCTATGCCCACACAAGGACGGTACAGTTTTTCAGATATCATTTTAATAATCCAATAAGGTAGATAACGGAACGATTTGAATAGAGTTTTTATAAAGCTCATCACTCCATTTACTCAGATATTTAAGAACAAGAGGAGTAGGCGGCACAGCACCAAACGCAGTCCCATCTCTAAGGGCATTCTTCTTCAGCTTAGCAAAGAATTTTGCCACATTTTCTGCGCTCTCATTATACCCAAGCTGGTAGCGTGATTGTAATACATCATCGCTTGGAAACGTAGCAACCTCAGAGATCATAGAAAATGATATATTCTCACTTTTTAAAGTTTTATATACATCAGTAAGCTCTTTGATAGGCTTAGTTCCGTCGTAATACCCAATGATACCTTGCCCGCCTATACCACGGCTTAAAGAATCAGATAAACGCTTTGCGTTTAACGCTCTATTCGATCCTTCAATAATAACCAAAGGACCATAATCTTTTTGCCTATCAACATCACCAACACTCACGTAAAGACCAGACCAAGGCTCACTTTCAAAACGGTATGCCGTATCAATCCAATATGATGGTGTCTCACAATAAGGGGAAAGCGACAGCGTTAGATTCTGAACCTGCGTTTCAAAAATACGCTCACTCATTTTCTGGGACAGCCCATAGTCATAAATAACAACGGATACCAACGCACGGGGCTTATCAATAATGATGTCTTCTTGTACTTCTTCAACAACCTCAACCATGTCATCAGGAACATCATCAATAAGCAGATCATCATCTACAGATTCCGATATTTCAATATCAGAATCTATTTCCAACATAGGGATCGTCACAGAATGCAATACATCCCCAATCGAGTTTTTTGTTTTGTCAGACGGGTATGAAAAAGCAAGCAAGGCGAAGATCAACAACCCAAAGGTTAAAATACCTGCCTTAATTGAAAACTTGCTAAACATATTATTTTTCCATGGATTTCTTAGCAACTTCTTGTTCATCACGTGAAGAGGCGCGGTTATCGTTTGAATAAAGTGACAAACCCTTCAAAAGGTCTATCGCACGCGAGAGTTGATAATCATCTTTTGCTTTACTCTTTTCCTTCTCATCTTTTTTAGATCCTTTTTTAGATCCTTTTTTATTAGGGTTACTCAATGCCCCTTTAAGATCAGCTTCTTTCAAACGTCCAGTTTCTTTTTCTTCTTCAATTTTGGCTTGCTTGACCACAATATCAGGCGTGATTCCCTTTGCTTGGATGGATTGACCAGATGGTGTGAAATAACGCGCCGTTGTAATACGCATCGCGGCACCATGCTGTGGAAGAGGGATCACAGTTTGAACTGACCCCTTACCAAAAGACTGCGTGCCCATAATCACCGCACGTCTATGATCTTGAAGTGCACCTGCCACAATCTCAGAGGCTGACGCAGACCCGCCATTCACAAGGACAACCATCGGCAAACCTTCCGCAAGGTCACCTGGTGTTGCGTTATCACGCTTAGAGCTCTTAGCCTTACGACCGCGTGTAGAAACAATTTCCCCCTTATCTAAGAATGTATCGGAAACAGATATCGCCTGCGTTAAAAGCCCTCCAGGGTTATTTCTCAAATCAAGGACATAACCGAGCAAAGCCCCATCAGCCTCCTTTTTAATATCCTTAAACGCCTTTTCAAGACCTTCTTGCGTATTCTGATTAAACGTTGTGATACGGATATATCCAATATTATCATCTTCAACACGTGAACGCACAGAACGAATACGGATAACATCACGTATAATCTTAATTTCAAGGGCTTCGGATTCACCTTCGCGACGCACCGTCAATTCAATGGACGTTCCAACACGACCGCGCATAACATCAACCGCATCGCTCAACGTCATGCCAAGAACAGACTCTCCATCCAAATGTGTGACAAAGTCACCAGCTTCAACCCCTGCCTTATATGCAGGCGTATCATCAATAGGGGACACAACCTTCACAAAGCCGTTCTCCATTGTAACTTCAATACCAAGACCACCAAACTCACCGCGCGTTTGTACACGCATATCCGCGAAATCGTCTTCATCCAAAAACGCTGAATGCGGATCAAGACTGCTCAACATGCCATTCAATGCATTTTTAATCAGTTCTTTGTCCTCAACTTCTTCAACATATTCATTACGAGTACGCTCAAAAACCTCACCAAATAAATCAAGTTGACGATATGTCTCATCAACATCAACCGAGTTATGAGATTTTCCTGCCATCCGATCATCTTCAGCAAACGATGTAACTGGTAAAACGAACATCGTTGCAACAACACCAAGGCTCAAAATCAGTTTTTTAATCATACTCTTATCAACTTTCATCTTTTGTAATTACTATAATCGGCTTAGGTGAGACATTGGGTTAACGGGCTCTCCATTAAGTCTAAGCTCATAATATACTGAGTGTTTCATATTTGAGCGCTTCTGAATAGACCCTATAGGCTCACCTTCTAAAACTTTCTGCCCAACGACTGTATCAATTTTGTCCAAACCTGCAACAAGACTATGATAGTTTTTTCCATGTTCTATCAAAATAATGCGTCCGTACTTTCTAAATTCTCCAGAATACTTAACAACACCACCTTTTGGTGCGACCACAAGCGCACCAGAAACAGCACGAATAGTCACGCCCTTGCTCTTCGCACCAATACGATCAAGCGCCCCATAACGTGTAATAATTTCACCACTTACAGGAAGACGCTTCGTTCTCGACGGACGAAACGATATATTTTTGGTTTTATGCGTTTTTGCCCGCGTTCTTGTTGAGAGTACATTCGCGTTCGCTTTTGCTGTCACCTCATTCTTTTTCTTCACAGCTAGTATCAACTCATTCAAGTTCTTAGCACTCTTCGAGGCTTTAAGCGCGCGAGATTGTGCCTCCTTATATGCTTTGGCCGCATGACGTTGATCGCTCTGCCTATTCTGAACTAAAAGGGCTAAACTCTCACGTTTTTCTTTCAATTTTTCAGTTTGCTGCTTTTTCTTGCTCGTTTTAACGTTAAGATCGTCCTTGCGATCATTCAACGCACCAATTTCATGCTCTAACGCCTCTATTCTTCCGCTCAGCTTCGGATGAAGTGCACGAAGCGTGTGATATGAAACCATGAGGTTTTCTGATTTTTCAGGAGGAAGCAACATCAATGTCTCTAATGGAATAGAGCTCATCTTCACAAGTGATGTAATCAACGATGCAATATTTTGCTTTTCTTCCTTAAGACGTATCTTCTGTGCTCTCAAACTGCGCTGACTGTCCTTGACCATAAGAGAAATATTTTTCAATTCCTGCTCACGCTTTTGAATATCATGTGCCTTAACACTCAAATCTTGTTTGAGTGACTTAAGCTTCAGCTCTATAGCCTTTTGTTTCTTAGATAATTGCTTTGCATTACGCTCAAGTGCCTCAGGCGCTTTTTGCCACGCCTTATCTTCTGTAATTTTTTTAGTAGGAAGAGGGGGGGATGCATAAACCTGCCCAGAAAAGGACAGGATAAGAATAAGTGGGATTAAGGCTGTGAACTTCATAATATGATCCATACTTAATCCCTGTGATAGGGGTGGTTATCTAAAATAGACTGCGCACGATATAACTGCTCAATAAGCATTAACCGTACAAGCTTGTGAGGCCACGTTTGCTTACCAAAGCGAAGTTTAATAGAGGCGCGATCTAAGATCTCTTTCGTAAGCCCATCTGCACCACCAATAATAATTTGAATATGTTTTGTTGAGAGCTGTTGCTGTTTATCAAAAACCCCAGCAATCTCACGGCTCGTAAAGTCCTTACCTGTCTCATCAAGCGCAATAACATATGCCTGATCGGATAACGCCTCTATAAGCCGTTTACTCTCTTCGCGCTTCTTTGAAACAGAATCATTTTGGGAGACAATAATCTCCTTTGTAACAACGTTCCAATGTAATTGTTTTGAATAGTGGTTAAGAAGCTCTGAAATGCTTCCTTTCTTAATTTTACCACATGCAAGAATCGTAATGTCCATGTGCCGAGACTAGCACATACACGAAGAGGTCAGAAACCTCTTTCATAGATCTTTTATCTCTTATGCAATTGTTGTGAGTGGCTCCGTCTCCGGCTCCGTCTCCCACATTTTCTCAATATTATAAAAGACTCTGACTTCAGGTTTAAACAGATGAATAATAATATCACCTATATCAAGGACAACCCAATCTCCTGCAGATATACCTTCTTTTTTAACTTTACGGATATCCAAAGAAGCTAGCTTTTCAATGACTTTATGAGCCAAGCCAACGACCTGACGACCTGAAGTACCTGATGCTACAATCATATAGTCAGCAGGAAATCCTGTGCCTTTTAAGTCAATACTGTGAATATCTACCGCTTTACTCATATCCAATGTATCAACGAGAATATCTTTCAGTGCCTCCATAGTGAGGTCTTTTTGTGTATCAGTGGTCAAGTTTTATATACTCCTTCCTAAAAGCAAAAAACCCTCATCGCACCACACGATCAGAGCTATAGTAAACAATGGCCATTTCGCTATATTCGAAAAGCCTAAAATAAAAAGATATAATGGATTTACTTCTATCCAATTACACCTCTCACGACGACATCATTTTGTATTAAATGTATCATTAACACCCATTATATAGCGGAATAACACGACAAATCAAGATAAGTTGCAACAGGAGCGTAAGTTACGCAACGCTTTTTGCCAGGCTCTTTATCGTCTCATCAACCATAAGATCATGTGCTTTCTGATCAACTTCTGTAATCAATATCTCTTGAGTAGCACGAGAAGATAAGTCACTAACCTCTGCTTTAATTTCAGATAAAGCATCTTCTTCCATACGCTTAACACGTTGTTTTAACCATATCTCTCTGTTTTTTTGCGTTTCTTCAAATTCCAGCAAAATCTTCTCTTTAATCAAAGCAGCTTGTTTTTCCGCTGACTTAACCAAAGTTTTTGCTTCTTTATCTGCTTCACGATGTTGGCGTTGATATTTTGCCAATATTTCTTGTGCTTCAATACGAAGCTTTTCTGCAGCATCAAGATCAGATTTAATCTTTTCAATCTTAGAATCAAGTCCAGAAAGAATGCTCTGTTTACCTTTTTTATAGGCAAGAGCAATAAAGAGAACAAAGGATACAAGTACCCAAGTTCCTGTTTCTGTGAATGATAAAAATTCTAACATAACCTTAATCCTAATAGCGTATTACGCTGCTTTTTTAGTTGTTTTTTTCTGCACTGGGGAAGGCATTTTTTGCTTCCCACTAACAAGTGATTTAACCACGGAGATTGCAACTTTTTGATCAACCTTTGCACCAAGCAACTTATCGACAGTCGCAATAGCCACATCTGCAGCAATCGTCTGAACTTCTTGAAGGGCGGTTTGTTTTGCCTCTTCAATAACCGTTTCAGTCTTCGCAATTGTTTTTTCTGCTTTATCACGAAACTTCTTTTGCACTATATCAGCATCAGCCTTCAAATTTTGAACCATACCAACAACAATTGCACGTGCTTTCGCCTGTGAATTTTTTAAGTTGCGTTCGTACTCTTCAAGAATAGCCTCAGAATCATTTGTAAGAGATTCCGTTGTCTCAATATCGCTTTCAATTTGCTGACGGCGACGATCAATCGTAGATGATATATTCGGCAATGTTTTCTTTGCGAATACCACATATAAGAATGCAAAGCATACCGCTAACCAGAAAACTTGGCTTGCAAACCATGTTGGGTCAAACTGAGGCAATCCTGATGACGCAGCATGTTCAGGGGCATGTGTTGCCACAGCACCTTCAACAGTTGCCACATGATCAGAAACAGCCTCTGCATGTTCTCCAGCAAAGGAATATGCCGCAGACGCAAAATACACTGCACCAGCGACACTAAAACCAGCTATATGACGTATCATATTCATATGATCTTCAAACCTTCTCTAAATATTTTATAAACGTTTAATTCTGAAAACAGAAATTATACGAACACAAGGTATAGAGAGATAAGAAGTGCGAAAATCGCAAGGGCTTCTGTCAAAGCAAACGTAAGAAAGAATTTTTTCTCAAGAAGGTCAGCAGCACCAGGGTTTCTAGCAATTGCTTCATTGTATGATGCAAAGATATTACCAAGTCCAATACCTACTCCGATAAGTGGGAGAAGGGCGATCGCACCAGCGAGAAGTTTTACAGCTTCGAGTTCCATATTATAAGTCCTTTTATTGTGTTTAATATGTTCAATTAACTTTTGCGGTCATCCTACATATTTTAATCATCAATGCAACCGCAAATCACGATGATTAAATCTCTATATTCTAGTGGTCAATATGGATTGTATCCTTAAGGTAAATACAGCTCAAAACTGTAAATACATAAGCTTGCAAAAAGGCAATCAACAATTCAAAACCAATCAATACTGTGTTGAACAACATTGGAACTGCACCAGCGGCATATCCCCATGTTCCAAAAGCCGCAACCATACCAACACTAAATCCAGCGAACACTTTAAGCATGATATGTCCCGCAATCATGTTCGCAAATAAACGAACAGATAATGTGACAGGACGGATCGCAAAAGAGAGTATTTCAATCGGTACGATAAGAGGAATCAACCATACAGGAACCCCAGGAGGCAGGAAAAAACTAAAGAAGTGAAATCCATGACGCGCAATTCCAAGAACAAGCACCATGACAAAAATCAACATTGCCATCGCCAAGGTAACAATCAAATGACTTGTATAGGTAAATGAATATGGAATAAGCCCCATTGTATTACCGAGCATAACCATAACAAACAATGTAAAGATCAGAGGAAAATAACGGCGACCTTCAGATCCAATATTGTCGCGCACCATATTTGCGATAAATTCATAGAGGCTTTCTGCAAACATTTGCATACGGCCAGGAACCAACGCACGTTTCTTTGAGGCAACACTTAAAAGTACGGTCGAAAGAACAACGCCAATCAACATCCATAACGCTGAATTGGTAAAAGAAACGTCAACACTTCCAATATGGAATTGAAGGGAAGGGTGTAGGGGGTGTATTTGAAATTGCTCAACTGGGTTTGACACGGTTTACCTCAACTTATCTTCCTCGTTTTTGTCACTTTGCTTATCTTGCGCTTTTTTTCTCTTATGAAGTTCCGCAAAACCGACGCTTGTGCCAATATTCTGGCTCAGTTTATATATGTTTAAAAAACCTACGCCTACCCCTAAAATGATAAAAAGTAGAAAAAAGATTGGTTTTGTTTCAAAAAAGCGGTCTAAGCCATAACCAATAAGGGCTCCAGCTATCACACCAACGATCAACTCACTGCCCGCACGCATGCCCATATTCATGGATTCACGCGAACTTTCGGTTGAACTCTCATGCATATCATCAAGAGATGGTGCTGAATCAGCATTTTTACCGCCACTTTCACGCTTAAAGTTCTTAAGTTTCTCCTTCACTGAGGAAATATCATCAGACGACATAATTTTAAGTCCTTACTAAGCTATATCAAGAAAATCGAGCTGTTGTTGCAGATCAACAGACACAAGTTGAGACACACCACGTTCCGCCATCGTAACACCGTACAGGCGATCCATACGAGCCATTGTAAGGCGATGATGTGTAATCATTAGAAAACGTGTGTTTCCTCGTCTTGCAACGTCCTGCACAAGATCACACACGCGATCAACGTTTGCATCGTCCAAAGGCGCATCAATCTCATCCAGCACACAAATAGGGGAAGGATTTGTCAAAAACATTGCGAAAATCAATGCGATGGATGTCAATGTTTGCTCTCCACCTGATAACAAGGACAATGACTGCAATGATTTTCCAGGAGGTTGCGCGAAAATCTCAAGCCCTGCATCCAACGGATCATCTGAATCCACAAGCTTTAGATAAGCCGTACCGCCACCGAACAAATTAACAAACAAAGACTGGAAGTACGCATTAATACGCTCAAAGGCAATCGCCAAGCGTTCTCTCGCTTCATCATTAAGTTTATCTATACCTGATCTCAGCTCGTCAATGGCTTGCGCTAATTCATTTTTCTCTTTTAATAAATCGGTCAGACCCGATTCAATTTCATCTGCCTCAATATCCGCGCGAAGATTCACAGGACCAATACGCTCACGCTCAAGGCTTAACGCATCTTTTTTTCTTCTCAACTGTTCTAATGATGTGCTTCCTTTATCCAAGACATCCATAATCATTGCCTTATTCGCATGTAACAAGTCTTCAATGCTCATCGCAAACTGATCTTCAATTGAGGCCTTAACTGAACGAACCTGCTGTTCTGCACCTTCCAATGTAGCCTGCGCACGCGCACGTGACTCCTTACTTGAGGTTAAAAGAGCTTCCGCTTCTTTTAACGCCTGCGTTGTTTCCCTAAGATCAGTTTCCGCTTTGTTCAGCGCTTCCAAGAACACTTCCTTACGGCTTTGAAGCTCACTTATACTATTCAGGATTATTTCGCGTTCTTTAACAATGTCAGAAGGGCGTTCTTTTACATCTTCCAACTTTTGCTTGGCTTCTTTTTCACGTGCTTCAAACTTCGCAATTTGATCTGTCGCGCGAATAAGCTTGTTATTCACATTCAAACGCTCATCAACAATCGCATGAAGGCGAATTTCGCGTCTTTTATTCTCAGATTGTATTTGCTCATAACGAATTTTGAGATCATTCAAGCACTCTTGCTCTACATCTAAATTCGTTTTTAGTGCCTCTACATCTAATTCACTATTATCCTGTAAAATCGCTTTTTCAAGAGCATTAAACTCAACTTCAGTCACAGCCAATTCAGTCTGCAACTCTTCTCGTCGAGATAATGAGAACCCAATAGACTCCTTCGCTTTTAAAACAGCTTCTTTATTTTTTGAGCACTCTTCTACATACTCTCTAAGAATACGTTGTTGCGCTTTTAAATTTCTATGCGCCTCATCTCGGGTATTATGAACATCCTTCAAAGACTGACGGTACGCAACACGATCAGTTTCAATAACCTCTATTTTGGAAGATGCCCCATCAAACATCTTCTGCACTTTTGGTAATTTACCTTCCAATTGCTCAAGCATATTCTTTTGTTGTAGGAATTCAGACTGAGGGTCTTTCGCCTCTGGCTTCATACGATAACCGTCCCAACGCAAATACTCACCATCTACCGTAACGATTGATTGTCCAACTTTTAAGTCAGCATATGCAATCTCAGCATCTTCATGAGTTTGCGCCACACCAATCATATGTAACGCAAGCGTTAGCTCCTCAGGTGCATCAACGATCTCAGCAAGTGATTGAACATTGGGCGGTAATTTAGGTAATGATTTAAGATCAACAGCACCAGACTTCCAGCTTTTTAGAGAAGTCGTATCAAGGGACGCTTGCAACGTATCACCAAGCGCACGCGACAAAGCAAGTTCCATCCCATCACCCGCTTTAATGCTCTCAAGCACAGGCGTGTGATCGCCATCTACAAAGTTCTCAAGAAAAGATTTCAAAATACGGATTTCTGCATCAAGCGAAGCAACTTCTTGACGCGCATTACTTTGCGAGACATGTAATTCATCACGCGTACTATCCACCGCGTCACGACGCTCTCTTAACTCTTTTTCCCGCACATCCAGATTTTCTAAGGCAAACTCAATACTTTCAATTTCTGAAGTATATTTCTCTTCTAAGTTTTCCTTATCATCATTTATTTCATGCGCGCTTAACGCATCTTTTAAAACATCAATGCGTGAGTTACATTCCGTCAACTGTTCACGATGCTTAAGAAGGGCGCGCTCAAGGGAATCTTTTTGTGCACTTTGTTCTGCGCTCGTTTTAAGAAGTGTTTTGTATTGAAGAGATAAGTCCTGAACCTTTACCGCCTGTGCATCACGATCAGCAAGCAATAAATTTATCGTTTCTTGGTACTTACCTTGATTTTCATGGTGGCGTTTTTCTTCATTCGTTAAACGCTCTAATAAAACTTTGTTTTCAATTCCAACCTCTTTTTCATGTTTTTGATCATGAATAAGGTTTTCAATACTTTCTTTAAGCACCTCAATAGATTGAACCAACTGT
The DNA here is from genome assembly GCA_016763095.1 of Alphaproteobacteria bacterium. Classification (GTDB taxonomy): domain Bacteria; phylum Pseudomonadota; class Alphaproteobacteria; order Micavibrionales; family Micavibrionaceae; genus UBA1850. The sequence goes on along the minus strand of JAESUK010000212.1, from coordinate 13,159 downwards.
TCTCCTTCATCCTCAAGGCGTTGAAGTGTAATATTTTGAACCTGCCATGCCGCCGATGCTTTATTTGTCTTTTCACGAAGCTCCGGAAGCCCCTCAGATTGCGTCAGCTCAGTTTTCGTCAAGTGAGTAACCGTTAACATACGGGATGTAACAAGCCCCTCTGTTTCTTGTGCAATTCGGCGACCTGTTTCATAAGTTTCTTGTGCAGTCGTCAGTTCTAAACACGCCAACAACGTTTCAACTTGACGAATATCATCACTCAACACTTTATACTTTGTCGCCTGACGCGCTTGTCTTTTTAGATTTACAAGTAGGTTTTCCTGCGCACCCGTAACATCCTCTATACGCCCTAGATTTGTGTCCGCAGAACGAAGACGTAATTCCGCTTCATGGCGGCGCGCATACAAACCCGCAATCCCAGCAGACTCCTCAAGAACTTTACGCCGATCCACAGGCTTCGCCGCAATCATCTGCGTAACACGTCCTTGAGAGACTAGAGCAGGGGAGTTTGCTCCCACAACAATATCAGCAAACAACATCTGCACATCACGTGCACGCACTGTCTTACCGTTAATTTTATAGAGAGAGCCTTTATCGCGTTCAATACGGCGAACGACTTCGATTTCGTCCGAATTATTAAACTCAGCAGGCGCAGTGCGCCCACGATTATCAAGAACCAGAGAAACTTCAGCAAAATTTCGGGAAGAACGGGTCGACGTACCACTAAAGATAACGTCTTCCATACTTGCACCACCACGCATACGTCGTGATGAACTTTCCCCCATCACCCAACGCAACGCTTCTACAAGATTAGATTTACCACAGCCATTTGGTCCAACAACACCTGTTAATCCTTTGCCAATATCGATCTCTGTACGATCGGCAAACGATTTAAACCCATTTAAACGCAGTGTGTTGAATTGAACCATAAACTAAACCAAATTATTTTGAATCTGTCTCCTCAGTAGGAAGCAAATCGTTGATTACTTTTTCAAAGAATTCAAACTTTTGATTTCCAGAAATAAGCTGTGCTCCGCCATTTACAACAAAGGATGGCGTTGATCGTACATTGTATTTATCTGTACCAACTTTGAGTGACTCTGTTAATTTCGTTTCAAGGTCTTTATCCGCAAGACAAGTGTTAATTTGTTCTTCGCTTAAGCCCGCAAGCTTTGCATTTTGTTTCAACTTAGAAAGATAATCCCCAGAAAAAGCCCATTGATCTTGTGCCCCAAACAAAAGATTCATAAATGCGTAATGTCTTTCTTCAGGCACACATCTTAATATTTGGCTGGCAACAAGTGCTGCTTTATTAAGAGGAAACTCTCTAAACACCATGTAAACTTTACCAGTGTCGATATATTTTTCTTTTAAAGCCCCAAGTGTTTCCTTATGAAAATGTGCACAATGGCTACATGTCAAAGATGAATACTCAACAATATAAACAGGAGCATTTGGATCACCAATGCCTCGCGCGGGAAGGGATGTTCCATCATTCAACGATGCTTTGCCATCAAAGATAGGGGCAGGAATAACCATTTTTTCCGCCTCGGGAGTAGCCACTACAGCGATTCTATCCGCCGCCGTATCTAAGATTGTATCTACTACAGTAACATCTGGAACGACATTCTCAATAATCTCTGGCTGAGGAAGCCCTGCATCAGCACTGGCAACATCACCAGACTCTTGGGATTTTAAAACAGAAAATCCTAACGCCCCCAATAAAACTAAAACAATAAGAACAATAGATAAATTACGACTACTATGACCTTCAGACATGTTAAGACGCTCCTTCTTTCCCAAAACGTTACAATTTATACTTGAATGGTATACATACTGCATCATTCACGGGATGGTATGCAATTTATTTTATGTGCAAACCATTGTTTTCCACATATGAGAAAAGGTGTTAATCGTCTATTTTAAAGGCTTCTTGGATAGAAGCTACAATCTGTATTTGCTCTTCCATCTTGGAATCATACCCATCCATAAAGGATTGGGCCTCATTTTTTAAATTGTGTAAATTACGGTCTATAATCTCTTCAGCAATTTCAAAAGTGACCTGGGCATCATATTTTGCGTAGTTATAACATTGCGTTAAAATAGCCTCTACAATTTTATAAGAAGATCTATTTCTCTCGAATGTTTTGCGAAGTATCTCATCAATATCTTTACCACAATCCAGCCCATCCAGCCCCAATGGAAGGGTCGCACGACCTAAAACTTCAATAGTGCTAAGAACAATATCGTCACTAGGATCTTCCAAAAAAGCTTCTGTCAAAATTTTTGCATAGGCAGGTGATTTCCCCCAAAACGTAGGTAAACCTTCGATCAGCTCTACTTTTCCGTCAAGCGACAACGAGTCTAATAACTCGACAGCACGCGAAAATTTCGCCGATATGCTTGATGACTCTGACATTTAATATTCCTATATAATAAAAATTCGCCATATGTATAATATTTATGTACGTATATGTCAAGTTTTTGATTGGCAAGATTATACCAATATATGGAAGGATTCTAATATAATATTCTTATATCGGCGCGATCAGGCAAACTTTCATCATTCGCTTCCCCTATAGCTTTCAAGACAATCTGGTCTGATATCACTCCAGCATTCAATAACCAATTTCTAATATTAAGCCCGCGCGCTAAAGCTTTTCTCTTTGCACCCTGTCTTTGCGTTTCACTCGAAGCGGTCGCATAAACTTTCACTTCAATTGATTTGGCATCTCGTTCAATAAAGTACGTATCAATAATTTCTTGAAATTTTTCTTGCTGAGCCGTTGTTAAGTCAACCCCAGCAGGTAAAAAGGCGATCGTTGTATCAACATAGCGTTGCTCACGCTCTTGCGCATCAACAGGTATACGTGGAGAAGAGGGGGCACTTAACAGTGCAAGGGCGCTTACATCAGGCATCGCCACAGCTTTTGCACGCCCAGTGACTTTTGAAACACCGATATCCTTACCGACATCAACATTTGCTATACGCTTCACCGTCTTTACAGGGGCGTAAGCAGGCTTTTTAAGGGGAAGAATGACAGGTTTGTTTTGTATTTTAGAAACTGTTTCCAACACACGAACAGAAGGCGTAACATGCGCATCCTGTATCGGTGGAACAACAAACATTTGAGGGGGGGTATATATCTCTTCAGCCTCAACCGTAAGCATAGAAAATAAGGCGGGCACAATAAAGGCCGCAGAGATAACAAAAATACTCAGAAAAAGTCTATTGCTTAACATACCCAATTAAAGCCTGAAGATCATCATGAAGAACACCATTTGACGCCAAAATAGACTGGCTTGTCATCGGGTCAGCATTATCAGCATTCAAACTTGTAACCTTACCTCTGGCTTCTTCCAATATAAGAATACCTGCTGCAACGTCCCAAACTTTAATACCCGTTTCCCAATATGCTTCCAAACGTCCAGAAGCCACATAACAAAGCTCTAATGCTGCCGCGCCAAAGCGACGAATAGAAACATTCTGCTTACGCAGCGCATTAGCCTGCTCCAATGACTGTTCATACCAACGCATATGCGGAAGAGCCTCCCCAATAGCAATAGCAGACGCATCAAATTTATTACGCCCAGAAACTCTTAAGCGTTTTTTGCCCATATAGGCACCTTCGCCAGCTTCTGCATAAAACAACTCATTCGTAATCGGTGCGTATACAATACCGGATTTAGTCTTTCCGTTTTCAACAATGGCAATAGAAATACACCAATGTGGGATTCCATGTAGGAAATTCATTGTACCATCCAAGGGATCAATCACAAAAATAGGCGCGCCATCTTTACCCTTAATCGCACCGCCTTCTTCCATAATGAACCCATACTCAGGACGTGCCTTTGAAAGTTCTTTATGGAGAATATCCTCTGCACGTTTATCCGCAGAAGATACAAAGTCCCCAGGACCTTTCTTTGAAATTTGAAGTTGCTCAACTTCACCAAAATCGCGCATAAGCGCCCGCGCAGCTTTCTCAGCTGCCGCAACCATAATATTTACATCAGGAGACATTCTAACCATTAGTCTTTAGCCTTTTCTACATATGAGGAATCTTCTGTACGAACAACAATACGCACCTCTGTACCAATATGGGGAGGAACCATTACGCGCACGCCATTATCAAGGATAGCAGGCTTAAAAGATGTTGTTGCAGTTTGTCCTTTAACCACAGGCTCTGCTTCAACAATAAGACCGATAACTGTATCTGGAAGCTTAACACTAAGTGGCTTCTCATCATAACTCTCAACAACAACGGTCATACCATCTTGTAAGAACTTAGCAGGCTCGCCGATAAGGTCTGCATCAATATTGATCTGCTCGTAAGTTCCCAAATGCATGAACGTAAACTGATCACCTTCAGGGTACAAATATTGGTAATCATCTTGCTCTAAACGAACTTTTTCTATGCCCTCCTGCGTTCTAAAACGCTGAACATCTTTATTTCCATTTTTAATATCGCGCATCGTCATGTTCACAAATGCACCACCTTTTCCAGGTTGTGATATTTCACCTTTTATAATGCTGAATAATTTACCATTGTGCTCAATGACGTTACCAGGCTTAAGTGTGTTGGCATTTACTTTCATAGACAAACCTTATCTCAATGTAAGTTATTAATCTTCCTTATGAAGCATGGATTGACCCATGGATAATAACCGCTCTTTAATTTCGCCATCTTCAATATCATCAAGGACTGAAGAAAGATAGTTTTTTTCATTATCAGATAAATCTTTTTCCGTCTTTTTGATTTTCACATCAATTTTCCGCGCCACGGGAACAAACTCTAAATCTGTAATTCCTTCATACGGCAGTAACCTATTGATCCGCTCTAAAATCATCCCCTTACGATAAGCAAGTTTCATAGATTGAGCAGGAACCACAGAGATTTTTAAAGTCTTTTCAAAAACCTGATTTTTTCCGCGCCCAACTTTACGAACTTTAATACCAGAAGGCTCTGCATAAGCTGAAATTTCTTCACCAATAATATCGCCCCACAACGCCAAAACACGGCCAAGAGAAATAAATTTCTTTTCACACACCTTGGACGTGACTTGCTTTACACTTCGGGCTATAGGTCTTAATGAGCTCATAACAAATATATATAGAAGGTTTAAACACTATTGTCATCTTTGAATTCAGACATAAACAGGCATCGCCCTGATCCTGCAAGTTTTCGAAAATCATTATTGCAATGGTATAGGGATAATAAGCGCCAGTTACCATGGAGATACGATCAAGGCATATCTGCTGACCCATATAAAATATGGCTATCGGAGATCATGCTCCAACAAACCACTGTTACAGCCGTCATTCCGTATTTTAAAAAGTTTACAAAAAAATGGAAAACGGTGCATGACTTAGCCAACGCGTCCCAAGAGGATGTAATGGATGCATGGGCAGGTCTTGGATATTATTCACGCGCACGTAACCTGCATAAATGCGCGGGACAGATCCATAGAGAGCTTAACGGTCAATTTCCCGACAATGAAACAGAGCTATTAAAGCTTGCAGGAGTAGGGCCATACACCGCCGCCGCAATTACATCCATCGTCCACAATAAACCCGCAAACATTATTGACGGTAACGTGGAGCGCGTTATGGCGCGTATATTTATGCTCAAAAAACCGTTGAAAGATATAAAACCACGTATCAAAGAGTTTGCCGCAACATTTATAGGAGATCACGAAGGAGAGCATAGCGACTATGCACAAAGCTTAATGGAGCTTGGCGCACTGATATGCACACCTAAAAACCCTAAATGCGATGCGTGTCCCGTTATAAACGCATGCAAGAGCCATAAACATAATTTACAGAACACCATACCTGTTGCACCACCTAAAAAAGTAAAACCAAAGCGCTTTGGATATGCCTACATTATTAAAAGCTCACAAGATGAACTGTTGATCGAGAGACGAGGTGACAAAGGTCTCCTTGCAAACACAATAGGCCTTCCAACAAATATTTGGAGAGAAGATAAGAAGGATTTGGAACATATATCTCTGTATAAAAAAGAAAATTTCAAAAAATTAAACCAAAATATTAACCACGTTTTTACTCATTTCGATTTAGAATTGTATATATATGAAGCGCAAAAACTAAAAACTAACGCCTCAAACAGATATTACTGGATAAAAACTGAAAAAATAAAAAGTAAATTGCCTACCGTATTCAAAAAAGTATACGATCTAATCAATGCGAAATAACCAATCGGAGCAGATAAGAGAAATGACCACAATACGTATCATATTTGGAACACTACTCATTCTATGTTTTAACAGCATTGCGTATGCGCAAGATACCGCTGAAGTACAGCAAGTTGAAGCTGAAGAAGAAATGACAATTGATATTGAGGCTGAAGCAACATCAGGTATTGATATCGACAGAGAAGTTGTAAGTGATACAGGGTTTGACTTCGATAAATCTCTCGTACAAAACCATGAAGAACATTACAAAAACCTCCCTTTCAAAGAGCTAAAACCACTTTATCAGGATCCAAACTACCGTAATGTCACAATGCTCTATTGGAAAACAGGACGGCTCGACACAGAAAAAGACGATCATGTGGATGCCTATTTACTTCTAATGCAGTGCAAAAATGTTAAGAAACTCTACTACAACGATTTCAAATGGGATCAACTAAGAAAAGTATCAAGAACATATCTAGAGGACAACAAAGAGAAATTTGGTCGACGCTTTAAATTTATCCAACCTCTTAAATTGGGAGCATATAATTTTAAAGAGGAAGGATTCAAAGTTGATGCAAACTACCTCTATAAAAACGCTAAACGTATTCGTATTTCAAACAACCAAGTAAATCGTGGAGATTTTTGTGTAAATGCGCCCTTCATAAATCGCTATATCAAGGAAGCGCCATACAATATCGTTCTATCTATAAAAAATCCATTTTCGTTTGAAATGTTACCAATGCCACGCGAGCTATCTGAAATGTATCTTCAGTACATAAATCAAAAATCTATAGGTAAGAACGCATATTTGATTTTCTATGTAACACTCAACCTATACAAAGATACGGTCTTTAATATCAATGTATCTGGGCAATATATGAATGAATACTCAGGACAAGTCGATTACATAGAGGTCTTTGCGGACCAAGAGCTTAAAAGAATGCTCTACAGCCACGATTACAGATAAACAGCGTTTACTGCTGATCAGCCGCTTCAACTTGTGTTCTAAGCTTCTGCCTAAGAGCGTCTATAGGGTAACGGCGACCATTTTCTTTATAATGCCAATACGTCCACCCATTACATGATGGAGCATCCTGTAATGCCGCTCCAACCTTATGAATTGATCCGCGTAAATCTTCCTTACCAGATGAGGATAAAATTGTTCCATCAACACCTACCTTGGCAGAAAACTTGTTCTTATGATCCGTTAGTACTGTTCCAGGCTTTAAATAGCCATGCTCAAGAAGCCAACCGAAAGGAATACGCTTCTGATCGCGCTTAGATTTAACATCTAACACATCAGGATCCTCAATGACTTGCGTAGCGTCCAAGCGCTCCGTAGCGGCTTTAATGTAATCATCTTCTTGCTCAAGCCCAACATATTGACGACCAAGCTGTTTTGCAACACATCCTGTTGTTCCTGTACCAAAGAAAGGATCAAGCACAACATCACCTTTGCGCGTGGAAGACAAGATAACACGATAGAGCAGGGACTCCGGCTTCTGCGTTGGATGAACTTTATTCCCATCAGCACCTTTTAAACGCTCATGTCCGCTACAAATAGGTATTTCCCAGTCACTCCGCATTTGCTTATCATCATTCATCGCCTTCATAGCGTCATAGTTAAAACAATACTTACTCTTTTGTGATTTTGAAGCCCAGATCATAGTCTCATGCGCATTGGTAAAGCGACGACCTCTAAAATTAGGCATTGGGTTAGATTTACGCCAAATAACATCGTTCAATATCCAAAACCCCATATCTTGCATAATCGCACCAATACGAAAAATATTATGATATGAGCCTATAACCCAAATACCACCATCATCAGTCAACAACTCACGCGCCTCAGTAAGCCACTCTTTCGTGAACTTATCATACGCTTTAAAACTTTCGAATTGATCCCATTCGTCATTCACAGCATCAACCTTGCTGTTGTCTGGACGATGTAAATCACCTTGCAATTGAAGGTTGTACGGAGGATCTGCAAAAATCATATCCACGGATTTTTTAGGAAGAGACCGCATAGTTTCAATGCAATTTCCTTTATAAATCTTATTCGTTTCCAACTTATCTTTAGCTTCAGAAGCTTTATCAGATTTCTGCTTTGTGGACTTTTTTGATTTTTGACTCGACATTTTCACCTCTATTTAAATACTTACCTACGAATCATGAATCATTTGTGATTCGCCGTCAAGATAAAAATGAGATTCATGTAATGGACTCAAGATGTTGTGGGTGTACGCTCAAGCAGACTCTATAGAGTCCATTTCCAACATCAGACGTACAGGGGCAAACGTTTTCCTATGATGCTTCGTAATGCCAATTTTGGAAATTGCATCACGATGCTGACTCGAACCATATCCAGAATTAGAGGACCAGCCATATCCGGGACATTCAACATCCAACTCCTTCATAACGCGGTCACGTGTCACTTTTGCGATAATAGAAGCCGCCGCAATGGATGTAGAGACACTATCTCCCCTAATTACTGTTGTACATGGACAAGGAAGCGGGGCAGTCTTGTTTCCGTCAATCAGCGCATGGTCACATACAACATTCATATCCTCATATGCGCGCGCCATTGCAAGAAGGGATGCTTGAAGAATATTAATGTCATCAATTTCTTCAACCGAACATCGCCCAATACCATAAGAACAATGTGCTACAATTTCACCATACAACCGCTCGCGCTTTTTAGCAGAGAGCTTTTTACTATCATTCACCTTTAAGAGAAAATCATGAGACGTATCTGGAACATAAACACATGCGGCAATCACAGGACCAGCCAGAGGACCACGCCCAACTTCATCAAGCCCACATATTTTTCCATCAATCGTATTTTCTAACTTAAAATCAGGCATTGCGCAGGAATCTCCCAGAAAACAGGCGCGCCAAGCCGCAAAGCATAATATTCAAACAAGCGGGCACATAGATCATAATTAGATCAGAGAAATACCCCGCCTTAAACATATAGATATACACACCAACGCTTACAACTGTTGAGATAGCAAAGAATAGATCTAGTTTTTCACATTTTTTAAGCCATCCAAGTCCCGCCATCACATAAATTGGAGCAAGGATAAATAACAAGCTCGCAGCATCAAATAAGTACTTAACAACATCACCAATAGACGTTGCCAATAACGCGCCCATAGTCAAAACAACCAACAAACAAATACGCGTAAGGCGTACATAATCACCACGCTTCTCAGTTACTTTTTCAGGAAATATATTTTTGAGGAAGGTAGAGGCAACAAGATAACTCAACGTATCAAGCGTAGACATCGTAATCGCAATACAAACAACCGCGATATATGCCAACAGATATGGTGGCAACGCACCGTGTTCAAAAATCAAAAAAAACGCATTCCCCCAATCCACATCTTGTGGCAAAAGTTTCTTGGCTGTCATTCCAAGAAAAAACAACGATACCGTCATAAACAGAAGCATCACAGCACTTACAGGAAACGCCACACGAATAACCGTATCATCACGCGCAGAAAATACCCTCTGCCATGTATCCGATGCGGTCAGGACATAAAACCCACCAAGTAAGAATAACGCAAACGTCATACTGGTGCCGTACGATTTATAATTTTCTACGTTCAAAAAAGGTGTTAAATCAATTTCTACAAAGAATGGCAAACATACCAAAGAGAGGATCAAGAAGAACTGAATAGCGTCCGTCTTAATAACGTTCCCGTACCCACCAATTAGCAAGTAAAACCCAACCGTAAGCGCAACAATCATAATAGAGATATCCGCACTCAATGGAGAAAGGCTCGAGATAAGATTACCAGATACAAATAACTGCATCGCGACAAGCATAATAGAAAACACAGCAACGATCAGAGATGTCACTTTCTCAGTTTTCCAACCCAACTCATTCTTAATAATCTGACCAATCGTAATATAATCATTTTCCACTGCACGTTTCCGAACAGATGGACCAACAAATGAGAAGAATAAGTAACCAAGCAAAACCCCAAATAGAAGCCATAAGCCGCCGAAAGCGGCCGTTGCACCGGCACCAACCCAGAACACAATCCCCGAACCGTCACGAAACCCTGCTGACAAAGACCCTATTGTTGGGATCAAACCAACATTTCTGTTCCCAATCACAAAACCTTCCGCATCATTCTTCCGTGCAGACATTAAGCCAATGACAATCATAACAAGGGCATACCCCCCAAGCGCCGAAAGGATCAAAAGAGAGCCATCCATTTTGACCTATCCCTTCAAACTCTTAGATACAATTTCAAACACGTCATTAGAAAGGTTCGCCGTATCCATAATAGCCTGAAGCACTGATTTCATTTTTGCCTGACGATCAGGCGTATAGCGTCTCCATTCACGCAGAGGGGTCAATTGGCGTGAGGCAATCTGAGGGTTAATCTGATTTAACTCAATCACAACATCCTTCAATAAATCATACCCACGTCCAGACGCATCATGAAACTTCACAGGGTTATTCATAGAGAAAGCAGAATAAAGCGAACGCACACGATTTGGATTTTTAATATTAAACTCACTATGACCGCGAAGCCCCGCAAGGTCATCAAAGATAGACGCACGGCATGCAACAGCTTGCAATGAGAACCATTTATCAATCACAAGCGGATAATCTTTAAAGCGATCATAGAAATCAGAAAACACCATTTCACGCTCAGGTTGCATACTATCCGCCAAAGCAGACAACGCGCCAACACGATCCGTCATATTATCTGCACTATCATATTGTGCTTTTGCGCGTGCAGCACAACCAGTACCGTTCGTTGACGTTAGAATATCCAACAGAATATTTTTAAGCGCACGTTGCCCCATTGCTTCCGCAGAAACAGAAAACACCCCTGAACTTACTTGCGCATCATATAAACGAGAAAGACTATCTTTATGCGCACGCTTCACAGAAACAATAATTTGCTCACGCGCCTTATCAATGGCAGTTGGGTCAATTTGCGCCTGCATTTGCCCAACAACGGCAACACCTGGCAAAGATAGTGCACGCGCAAGTAACGCCTTATCAACATCGCCACTCAAGCCTTGATCAAGCAACACACCAAAATCATCCACGAATTGAGAAATATCAGCATCACCATCTACCATAAGCTTTTCAATTGTACGAAGCGCCAAAGTCTGACCAGATTCCCAACGATTAAATCCATCAGTGTCATGTAATTGTAACAAACGTAAATCATCATCCGATAAGTCTGTCGTCAATTTAACTGGCGCAGAAAAACCACGTAAAACAGATGGAATAGGGCGAGACGCTATATTTTCAAAGACAAAGCTTTGCTCTTCTTCCTTAAATTCAAGCACTTTTGTGCCCTCTATTTCATCTCCATTTTCGTTAAGCAAACCAACAGAAACAGGAATATGCATTGGCTTCTTGTCGCTCTGACCGGGGGTATCAGGAAGGGATTGTTTAAGGCTCAAAATGAACTGTTTTTGATCCTCATCATACACACCTTTAACGTCTACAGACGGTGTACCAGCTTGTTTGTACCATAAGAAGAAGTGATCCATATCACGTCCTGATGCATCTGCCATACATTCAACGAAATCATCGCATGTAACGGCGCACCCATCATAACGTTCAAAATAAAGATCGGTGGCTTTACGATAAGTTTCCGCACCCAACAATGTATGTTGCATACGGATAATCTCTGCACCTTTCTCATATACCGTCATCGTATAGAAATTACTAATCTCTATAAAATCATCTGGCTGAACAGGGTGTGATAGGGGACTAGCATCTTCTGAAAATTGAAAACGGCGCAGATGATTTACATCATCAATCCGCTGAACAGCACGTGAATTCATATCACTACTAAATTCTTGATCCCTGAACACCGTCAAACCTTCTTTGAGGGAGAGCTGAAACCAATCACGACACGTCACACGATTACCCGTCCAGTTATGGAAGTATTCATGCCCAATTTCGCCTTCAACACGAACAAAATCACCATCCGTTGCCGTTTCTTGTTGCGCCAACACAAGTGCTGTATTGAAAATATTTAAAGATGTATTCTCCATCGCGCCCATATTAAAATCACTAACAGCAACAATGTTAAACAAGCTCAACTCATATTCTCTACCATATGTCTCTTCATCCCACTTCATGGACTTCTTAAGAGATTCCATAGCATGATCACATTGTCCTTGATCACCATCCCGCACATAAATATGCAGATCAACAACGCGCCCAGACATCGTGGTAAAAGTGTCTTCGATACGAACAAGATCACCCGCAACAAGCGCAAATAGATAACAAGGCTTTGGAAAAGGGTCTTCCCACTGTGTAAAGTGACGACCACCCTCAAGCTCACCACTATCTTTTAAATTTCCGTTTGAAAGCAAAACTGGGTATTTCTCTTTATCACCCTCAACACGCACCGTAAATGTCGTCAGTACATCGGGTCTATCTTGGAAATACGTAATCCGACGAAAGCCTTCCGCCTCGCACTGAGTACAATAAGTGCCTTGTGATTAGTATAGTCCTTCTAGGGATGTATTTCCTTCTGGATCAACCTCTGATGTCACCACCAAGGTAAACACATCACCAGCATCCTTAATAACCATACCCTTATCTGTGGTTTCATAATCACTATATGCCTCACCATCAATTGAGACAGATATAAGCTTTTGATGTTCGCCATTTAAGGTTAAGTTACTCGAAACACTTTCTGGATTTTTTTTATAGCGCACAGTACTGACAACGGTTGTATTGTCTTCCCGTAAATCAAAGGATAAATCCATATGCTCAACAAGGAATGGAGCAGGGGTATAATCTTTTAGATAAATAGTTTTAGGAGTATCGGTTCTCATGGCATATCTCTTTCGATTCTGTTTGATCTTAAACAGTATAAAAGAGAGTTAAACTATGTCACGCAATTTGTGAGCTTGGCTCCATAGGGGACTGAACAAAGCTTGTACTCTTCTCTAATCCCTGCATTAACTT
>JAESUK010000211.1 GCA_016763095.1 Alphaproteobacteria bacterium | reverse complement strand
TTGCCCCTCTTAAAGCTGTTGGAGACGCACCGGGTAGAACAGGAACAGAAATTTCATTTCTTCCCTCTCCTGAAACATTCACAATGTTGGAATTCAAATTTGAAACACTTCATGATCGTTTGCGTGAATTGGCGTTCCTTAACTCGGGCGTAAACATCTTCCTGAGCGATCTGCGTGGGGAAGAGACAAAAGAAATTCAGCTCCATTACACGGGTGGTATCACAAGCTTTGTTGAGTATCTAAACCGTGCTAAGAACCCTCTTTTCGAAGGTGTGGTTTCTGTGTGCAAAGAAAAGGACGGGACAACGGTTGAAGCCGCTATGGTTTGGACTGATTCATACCATGAAACAACACTCTGCTTCACAAATAACATTCCACAACGCGATGGAGGAACTCACTTAGCGGGTTTCCGCTCTGCGCTGACACGTGTCATTGGTAAATATGCCGAAGATAATAAGCTCATTAAGAAAAAAGATATGAACGTCTCTGGAGATGATATCCGTGAGGGATTATCATGTGTTCTTTCTATCAAAGTTCCTGACCCTAAATTTAGTTCACAAACAAAAGACAAGCTTGTGTCTTCTGAGGTTCGTCCTGTTGTTGAGCAAGCTATTTCCGAGGGACTTTCAAATTGGTTGGAAGAAAACCCAGCGGATGCCCGTAAAATTGTCGGTAAAATCATTGAGGCTGCCAGTGCACGTGATGCCGCGCGTAAGGCGCGTGATCTTTCCCGTCGTAAGGGCATTATGGACATCTCCAACCTTCCTGGGAAACTTGCAGACTGTCAGGAACGTGACCCAGCCTTATCTGAAATCTTTATCGTTGAGGGAGACTCAGCGGGTGGATCAGCAAAGCAAGCGCGTGATCGTAAAAACATGGCGATCTTACCATTGCGTGGTAAAATCCTAAATGTTGAACGTGCGCGTTTGGACAGAATTCTTGGATCAGAGCAAGTAGGGACATTGATCACTGCGCTTGGAACGGGGATTTATGAAGAATTTGATGTCGATAAAATACGTTATCACAAAGTCATTATCATGACCGATGCGGACGTTGACGGATCACACATTCGGACACTCTTACTCACACTCTTTTACCGTTACATGCGTCCAATTATTGAGAGAGGGTATCTCTATATCGCGCAACCACCGCTTTATAAAGTTAAGCGCGGACAAGCTGAGCTTTACTTGAAAGATGATGATGAGATGGAGAACTATCTCATCGAATCCACACTTAATGACCTCGTGTTCACAGATTCAAATGGCGTGGCACATAGCGGACGCGACCTTAAAGATATATTAGAGCGTTGTGAGCCTATTAAATCTTCTGTCGAAACGGTTGTAAAACATACAAACTTCCCGCAAGTGATTGAACAATGTGCTATTTCTGGCGCGCTTAATGGAGCGGTTGAAAACGACGCAAAACTTGGCGAAAAAACCTGTGATGCGGTCGTTAAACGTATCAATGAGCTGTCCAAGAAGAACGAAGCCACATGGGAAGGCACGTTTTCCGCCACAGACGGCTTCACATTTAAACGGACAATCCGCGGTGTGACCGAAGAAGCATTTGTAACCATGGATCATATCCAACTTCCAAATTCACAGCGTCTTCATTCTGCTCAAGTATGGCTGGAAGAAAACTTTAGCGGAATGGGTTCACTTACGGCAAAAGACAAAGAGATTGCTGTTGTTGATGGACCAAGTACGCTTTATGAACAGGCCATTATCTATGCACGTAAGGGCTTGCAAATTTCTCGCTATAAAGGTTTGGGTGAAATGAACCCTGAACAGCTTTGGGAAACAACGCTTGATCCAGAGGTTCGCACACTTCTCCAAGTTAAGATTGCTGATGCAACAGAAGCCGATATCATTTTTTCAACATTGATGGGTGACGTAGTTGCTCCTCGTCGTGCGTTTATTCAAGAGAATGCGCTTAATGTTTCTAACTTGGACGTGTAAAATAAAGCCCTTATGACTACAGCTATCTCTATTAGAGACCTTACCAAAACGTACGAAAGCGGTCATAAAGCGCTTGATGGAATTACGCTTGATATCAAGCGTGGGGAAATCTTTGCGTTGCTTGGTCCTAATGGTGCTGGAAAAACGACATTGATTAGCGCAATTTGTGGGATTGTAAAGATTACATCAGGACATGCCAAAGTCTTTGGGCATGACAACACCACAAATTATCGCAAAGCCCGTTCTTATATTGGTCTTGTCCCACAAGAACTTACAACCGATGCGTTTGAAACGGTATGGAATACGGTGAATTTTAGCCGAGGATTGTTTGGGAAGCCTAAGAACGTTGCCTATATCGAAGAATTGTTAAAAACATTGTCTTTATGGGATAAAAAAGATTCAGAATTGCGCACACTGTCTGGGGGAATGAAGCGCCGTGTGATGATTGCCAAAGCGCTCTCTCATGAGCCTGATATTCTATTTTTGGATGAGCCGAGTGCAGGGGTCGATGTTGAACTCCGTAAATCTATGTGGAGACAAATTCGAAGATTACGGGAAAGTGGTGTGACAATTATTCTGACTACCCACTATATCGAGGAAGCCGAAGAGATGGCAGATCGTATTGGCGTCATTAACAAAGGCAAGCTGATCGTTACAGAAGACAAAGCAACTTTGATGAAAAGTTTGGGTAAGAAAGAGTTACTCGCTTATCTAGACAAAGCACTTTCCTCTATTCCAAAATCTTTGTCCGCATTTGACCTAGGTTTATCTAATGATGGACTCTCCCTTGTTCTTACTTATGATCCTGCGATTGAAAAAAATGGAGTTATTGCATTTATGGACACGCTCAAGCGTAGTAAAATTAAATGTAGGGATGTCGAAACTCGGCAAAGTTCTTTAGAGGATATTTTTGTTCAGTTGGTCGGTGCATCATGAATTTTCGCGGTATATGGTCAATTTATAAGTTTGAAATGGCACGTACGTTCCGTACGCTTGGACAAAGCATCGCTTCTCCTGTTATTTCAACCGTTTTGTACTTCATTGTGTTTGGATCTGCGATTGGATCACAGATGGCCGATATTGACGGTGTAGAGTACGGTGCCTTTATTGTTCCTGGTTTGATTATGCTTACAGTTTTGGGGCAAAGTATTGCCAACGCATCTTTTGGGATCTATTTCCCGCGTTTCACAGGCACGATCTATGAAATATTATCTGCACCACTATCGTTTGCAGAAATTTGTATTGGATATGTTGGTGCGGCAGCAACCAAGTCCCTTGCCATTGCCATAATTGTTTTGGCGACAGCAGGGTTTTTTGTGCCTCTTGAAATTCAACACCCTATTTGGATGTTATTCTTTCTTGTGATGACATGTGTCACCTTTAGTTTATTAGGATTTATCATTGGGATATGGGCAGATGGGTTTGAGAAGTTACAGCTTATTCCTCTCCTCATCATTACACCGCTTACATTCTTGGGAGGAAGTTTTTATTCTATTACAATGCTTCCTGAGTTTTGGCAGAAAGTGTCCCTTCTCAATCCTGTTGTCTATCTCATCAGCGGTTTCCGCTGGAGCTTCTATGAGAGTTCTGATGTGGGTGTGGTAACAAGTGTTACAATGATATTTGTGTTCTTAGCAATATGTATTGGGATTATTGCATGGATTTTTAAAACTGGATATCGCTTGAAGAATTAGGTAATGTCCTAACACCACGTAACCTATAGAACCCAAAAGATATCATGAGCGCACTTACTTCTGTTTTAACCAATATTGTTTCCAAAATCTT
>JAESUK010000210.1 GCA_016763095.1 Alphaproteobacteria bacterium | reverse complement strand
TGCCAGGTGATAATGTATCAGTTGTTGTTACCCTGATTGCACCGATTGCGATGGAAGACGGTTTACGCTTTGCGATACGCGAAGGTGGCCGTACTGTTGGTGCCGGTGTTGTTGGTAAAATTATTAAGTAATTAAGGTTAGGAACCGGAGAAAATATCATGGATGCACAAACAATACGCATTAGATTAAAAGCATTTGACCACCGTGTCTTAGACGTAGCTACAGCAGAGATTGTAAATACAGCTAAACGCACAAGTGCAGGTGTTCGTGGACCGGTTCCTTTGCCGACACGTAAAGAGAAATTTTGTGTGCTACGTTCACCACACGTGAATAAAAACTCGATGGAACAGTTCGAGATACGTACACACAAGAGATTGATTGAGATCGTAGATCCAACACCACAGACTATTGATGCTTTGATGAAGCTAGATTTGGCTGCGGGAGTGGATGTTGAAATTAAAATTGGTCAAGCGGCATAATTTGAAGCTTAGCTGACAACAAGGTTATTTGGAGTAAGACAATGAGAACCGGAATGATTGCGAAAAAGGAAGGGATGACAAGAATCTTCGATGAAGATGGTCGTCAGATTCCCGTGACTGTATTGAAGGTTGATGGATGTCAAGTCGTGTCTGTTCGTACAGAAGAGACAGATGGCTACACAGCTATTCAGCTTGGTGCTGGCGTACGAAAAACAAATCGTACAAATAAAGCACAAAAGGGACATTTTGCGAAAGCAAAGGTAGCGCCTAAGCAGAAGGTTGCTGAGTTCCGTGTTACTCAGGATAACGTTCTTGAAGTTGGTGCTGAGCTTTCTGTTAACCATTACATCTCAGGACAATATGTTGATGTAATTGGAACGACAAAAGGTAAAGGTTTCCAAGGTGCGATGAAGCGTCATAATTTTGGTGGAATGCGCGCAACACATGGTGTGTCGGTTTCCCATAGAGCGCTTGGTTCAACTGGTCAGTGTCAGGATCCTGGTAAGGTTTTTAAAGGCAAGAAAATGGCTGGTCACATGGGTGATGTTCGTCAAACAACACAAAGTTTGAAAATTGTGGCTGTTGATGAAGCAGAAGGTTTGATTTTGGTAAAGGGCGCAGTGCCTGGAGCTAACAAAGGATGGGTTCTTATACAAGATGCTGAGAAGCATGATGTTATTGATGGAGCTCCTTTCCCAGCAGGTTTGAAAACGGCTGAGGTTACACCAACGGAGGAGACAGAGGCGATAGCATCTGAGACACCTGCTGAAGTGAAATCTGATGCGCCGGTTGAAACTCCAGAAGAAAGCAAGGAGTAAGGACAATGAAAGTAGCAGTTAGAACATTAGATAATAAAGATGCAGGCCAGATTGAGCTTGATGATGCAGTTTTTGGTATAGAAGTACGTCAAGAGATATTGCACCGTATGGTGAAGTATCAGCTGAACAAACGTCAGCAAGGTACGCATAAAACGAAATTGCGTTCAGAAGTTTCTGGAACAGGTAAGAAGCCTTGGGCTCAAAAAGGAACTGGTCGCGCGCGCGCGGGTGATCTTAAGCGTCCTCAAGACCGTGGTGGAACTACATGTTTTGGTCCTGTTGTTCGTTCACACGCAACAGATCTTCCTAAGAAACAACGTATGTTGGCTCTTAAGACAGCACTTTCTGCAAAAGCAAAAGAAGGAAAACTTGTTATCCTTGAAGATGCAAAAGCAAAAGATCACAAAACGAAATCAGCATCTGATCAGTTGGGTAAATTTGGTTTTGATAGTGTCCTTATCGTTGATGGAAAAGTGGTTGATACAAACTTTCAACGTGCGACAAATAACCTCCCAAGGGTTGATGTCCTTCCATCACAAGGTGCAAACGTATATGACATTCTTCGTCGTGACACATTGGTTCTTACTAAAGAAGCAGTGGCGGATCTGACAGAGAGATTGAAAGGTTAAGAAAATGGCAAAGTCAGAAGCAGCAAAACTTACTGAAAGAAATTACGAGATTATCCGTAATCCTCTTGTGACTGAGAAAACAACTATGGGTTCTCAGTATGGTCAGATCACTTTTAAAGTGCCTACTGATGCAACAAAGCCAGAGATTAAGACGGCTGTTGAAGCTCTTTGGAAAGTTAAAGTTGAAAAAGTGAATACACTTATTCAAAAAGGTAAAACTAAACGCTTTAAAGGTGTTCCTGGACGTCGTAGTAACTTCAAAAAAGCGATTGTTAAGCTTGCAGAAGGTCAAACGATTGATTTTTCAGAAGGCGTTAAATAAGAATTTAAATTATGGTGATCCGCCGAAAAAGGAAAAGGACTTAAGAAAATGGCATTGAAAAAATATAAACCTACCTCTCCAGGTCGTCGTCAATTGGTAACAATTGATCGCTCTGAGCTTTGGAAAGGTTCTCCAGAGAAGCACCTTACAGAAGGTCTTCGTAAGACGGGTGGGCGTAACAACCATGGACGTATTACAACACGTCACATTGGTGGTGGACATAAACGTCGTTACCGTTTTATCGACTGGAGACGTACAAAGTGGGATATTGAAGCAACAGTATTGCGTTTGGAATATGATCCAAACCGTACAGCGTTTATTGCTTTGATTGAATACAAAGATGGTGAAAAAGCTTATATCTTGGCACCACAAAGACTAGCTGTTGGCGATAAAGTTATTGCTGGAAGCAAAGTTGATGTTAAGCCTGGTAATGCAATGCCGTTGAAGAATATGCCTGTTGGAACGATCATTCATAATATTGAATTGAAGCCAGCTAAAGGTGCACAAATGGTACGTTCTGCTGGAACATATGCTCAGCTTGTTGGTCGTGATCAGGGTTATGCTCAGATTAAACTAACATCTGGTGAGCTTCGTATTGTTCGTGGAGAGTGCATGGCGTCTGTTGGTGCTGTGTCTAATCCAGATCATATGAATACAAATATGGGTAAAGCTGGTCGTAATCGTTGGAAGGGACGTCGTCCGACAGTACGTGGGGTTGTTATGAACCCAGTTGATCATCCACATGGTGGTGGTGAAGGTCGTACTTCAGGTGGACGTCATCCAGTTTCTCCTTGGGGACAATGTGCCAAAGGTGGAATTACAAGAAGTAATAAGGCAACGGATAAGTATATCTTGCGCAGTAGAAAGAAAAAGAAGTAAGGATTAGTTGAATGACTAGAAGTATATGGAAAGGCCCATTTGTTGATGGGTATTTGTTGAAAAAGGTTGAAACGGTTCGTGCGTCTGGTAAGAACACACCAATTAAGACTTGGTCACGCCGCTCGACAATTTTGCCGAATATGATTGGTGTTACGTTCGCTGTTCATAACGGAAATAAGTTTATCCCAGTTCTTGTGACGGATCAGATGATAGGTCACAAACTTGGAGAGTTTGCACCGACGCGTACGTATCACGGTCACGGTACAGACAAAAAGTAATAGTAGTAAGCATAATTAAAAGTTTGAATTAGAGGTTCAAAATGGGACAAAAAGCAAATAACAGACGTGTAGCGGACAACGAAGCACGTACTTATGTGAAAAATATACGAGTAAGCCCTCAGAAGCTTAATCTTGTGGCACAAATGATCCGTGGACAAAAAGCAGAAAAAGCGCTTATTGACCTTGAGTTCAGTCGCAAGCGTGTGGCACAAGATGTACGCAAGGCGCTTAATTCTGCGATTGCGAATGCCGAAAATAACCACGGGCTTGATGTTGACCGTCTTATTATTGCAGAAGCAACTGTAGGGAAGTCAATTGTAATGCGTCGTTTCCGTGCGAGAGCTAGAGGGCGCGCTGCGAGAATTGAAAAGTTCTTCAGTAACCTAACAATTATTGTACGTGAAAAAGACGCGTAAGGGATAAAAGGAAGATAAAATGGGACAAAAAGTAAATCCAATTGGTCTAAGACTTGGTATCAACCGTACATGGGACTCTCGCTGGTATTCTGGTAAAGAATATGGTGATCGCCTTATTCAAGATTTGAAACTTCGTCAGTATATACAGAAGAAATTGAAATCAGCCGGTATCAGCCGTGTTGTGATTGAGCGTGCTGCTAAGACTATCAAGGTAACTGTGTATACAGCTCGCCCTGGTGTGATCATTGGTAAAAAGGGTGCTGATATCGAAAAACTACGTCGTGACCTTTCACAACGTGCTGGTGGTGATGTTTCTTTGAACATTATCGAAATTCGTAAGCCAGAGACAGATGCGCAGCTTGTTGCTGAAGGTGTTTGCCAACAGCTTGAACGCCGTGTTTCTTTCCGTCGTGCGATGAAACGTGCGGTACAAGGGACAATGAGACTTGGTTCAAAAGGTATCCGTATTAACGTTTCAGGACGTTTGGGTGGCGCTGATATCGCGCGTACTGAGTGGTATAGAGAAGGTCGTGTGCCTCTTCATACTCTACGTGCAGAGATTGACTATGGTTTTTCAGAAGCGTTGACAACATACGGAATTATTGGTGTTAAAGTTTGGATCTATAAAGGTGATATTCTTTCCCATGACCCGATGGCATCTGATAAACGCCTGACAGAATCTGGCGCGGGTGTTGCTAGAAGCTAATAATATTAAAGAATACAGAGAACAAATTTAGTTTTTTAAGAAAAGAGAAAAACGATGTTAAGTCCAAAGAAAACAAAGTTTAGAAAAGCCCATAAGGGGCGTATCCATGGCCTAGCCAAGGGTGGTTCAGATTTGAATTTTGGTGCGTTTGGTTTGAAAGCACTTGCTCCAGACCGTATTACTGCACGTCAGATTGAAGCGGCGCGTCGGGCGATTACACGTCACCTTCGTCGTCAAGGTAAGTTGTGGATTCGTATATTTCCTGATGTTCCTGTCACGAAGAAACCCCTTGAAGTTCGTCAAGGTAAGGGTAAGGGGTCTGTTGAATTTTGGGCGGCTCGTGTGAAGCCTGGACGTATTATGTTTGAATTGGACGGTGTTCCAGAGAACATGGCACGCGAAGCGATGGAATTGGCAGCAGCAAAATTGCCAATTAAAACGAAGTTTGTGAAAAGAATTGGTGGATAATTCTTAAAATTTATGGTAAGTAGTGCGCTTTCTGCACAAAGAGATGGATGAAGAACAATGAAGACTGAAGATATTACAGGCAAAACGCCAGATGAATTGAAGAAAATGCTCCTTGATTTGAGAAAAGAGCAATTGAATGTCCGTTTCCAAAAAATGGGTGGTCAGTTGTCAAATACATCTCAAGTTAGAAAGACGCGTAGAACAATTGCAAAAATTAAAACAGCGTTGAATGCTCCAGTAGTGGTGGCTTCGACAGCTAAAAAAACAACAGCTAAGAAGACTGTGTCTAAGAAGACAGCTTCTAAAGCAGCGTAATAAGGAGAATCGATTATGCCACGTAGAGTTTTGGAAGGCCGTGTAGTAAGTGACAAGATGGATAAGACTGTAACAGTTCTTGTTGAGCGTCGCTATATGCACCCAATGTATAAGAAATACGTTAAACGTACAGATAAGTATGCTGCACATGATGAAGCAAACACTGTAAAAGAAGGTGATTTCGTCTTAATTCAGGAATGTCGCCCAATTTCGAAGCGTAAAACGTGGACGGTCGTGACGGCTGGTGAAGTTAATGCACCAGCCCCTAAGAAGGCGACTGCCAAAACTGAAGAGAAAAAGGCGGCTCCTAAGAAAGTTGCGGCAAAGAAGACAACTGCTAAAAAGACAGAGAAGAAGTCTAAGTAAGCAATTAAGTAACGTATAAAAGAAAAGGCAAGTGCCATGATACAAATGCAAACTAATATGGATGTCGCTGACAATAGCGGCGCAAAGCGTGTTCAGTGCATTAAGGTTCTAGGTGGATCAAAACGTCGTTATGCCCGTGTGGGTGACGTTGTTGTTGTGTCTGTTAAAGATGCTATTCCACGTGGTCGTGTTAAAAAAGGACAGGTGTGTCGTGCAGTTGTTGTGCGTACATTGAAAGAAATGGGTCGCCCATCAGGTGAGCGTATTCGTTTCGACAGTAACGCATGTGTTCTTATTAGTACAAATGGTGAGCCAGTTGGCACACGTATTTTTGGTCCTGTTCCTCGTGAACTACGTGCTAAAAATTATATGAAAATTATTTCTCTCGCGTCGGAGGTGCTCTAAAAATGACACAAGCGAAACTAAAAATTAAAAAAGGCGATGAAATCGTCGTATTGTCAGGTCGTGATAAAGGTAAAAAGGGTGAAGTTTTAAACGTTAACCCAACTACTCGTCGCGTGATTGTTCAAGGTATTAACCAAGTTAAAAAACACCGTAAGCCAACACAACAGGCTCCTGGTGGGATTGATACAATTGAATTATCAATTGATGTGTCTAATGTTGCTATAGCTGATCCTAAAACAGGAAAAGCGACGCGTGTTGGGTATAAGACCCTTAAAGATGGAACAAAAGTACGTATCGCTAGAGCTTCTGGCGAAACTATTGATTAATGGAGTAAGTGATGGCTAAAGCAGAAAAAACATATACGCCACGTTTTAAAGAACGCTACGTAAGTGAGCTTCGTAAGAAGTTAAAAGAAACGCATGGTTATAAGAACGATATGGAGATTCCTTCTCTTGAGAAAATCGTTATTAACATGGGTGTTGGTGAAGCGGCTCAAAATAAGAGCTTCTTGAAATCAGCAGCGAATGATCTTGCTTTGATCGCGGGGCAAAAGCCTGTGATTACGACAGCTAGAAAATCAAATGCGTCATTTAAGATCCGTGAAGGAATGCCGATTGGTGTTAAAGTTACTTTACGTGGAGCTCAAATGTACGAATTTTTAGACCGCTTGGTAACAATCGCGCTTCCACGTGTTCGTGACTTTCGTGGTGTAAGTGCAAAAAGTTTTGACGGTCGTGGAAACTACGCTCTAGGCATTACAGAACACATTGTGTTCCCTGAGATCGAGTACGATAAAGTTGATAAAATTCGTGGAATGGACATTGTTATTTGTACAACTGCGAAAACAAATGAAGAAGCAAAAACACTTTTGGATGGCCTTGATATGCCATTTAAGAAGTAAGCCAGAATAAAGGAAGATAAAACATGGCAAAGGTAAGTGCAGTACAAAGAGATTTGAAACGCCGTCGTTTAGTCGCTAAATATGCGAGTAAACGTGAAGTGTTGAAAGCTATTACACAAGATAAAAATGCATCTCAAGAAGAGCGTTTCAATGCAACATTGCAGTTGGCTCAACTTCCTAAGAACAGTGCGAAAATTCGCCTGCGTAACCGTTGTGCGTTGACAGGTCGTCCACGTGGTTACCATCGTAAATTTAAATTGTCTCGGAACTTGGTCCGTGAACTTGGTTCACGCGGACAACTCCCAGGCTTAACAAAGTCAAGTTGGTAGAAGAGGATTTTTAACAATGACAATGAGTGATCCCCTAGGAGATATGTTGACACGTATTCGTAACGGTCAAAAAGCCCAGAAAACAGAAATTTCATGCCCTTGGTCTAAGCACAAAGAGGATGTAGTTTCTGTTTTGAAAGAAGAAGGTTTTGTTGGCGAATATAAGGTCCAAGATCTTGATTCTAACAAAAAAGATTTGGTTGTTGCTCTTCGCTATAGTGAAGAGGGCGAAGGTGTTATTCGTGAGATACACCGTGTTTCAAAGCCTGGTCGTCGTGTGTACAGTGATTCAAAAACAATGCCGAGTTATTATAACGGTCTTGGTGTTACTGTTGTTTCAACACCAAGTGGTGTGATGGCTGACCATAAGGCAAAAACAGAAAATGTTGGTGGAGAAGTTCTCTGCCAAGTATTTTAAGAATATTTGTGAGAGTTATAGGAAAAGAAAATGTCTAGAATTGGAAATGCCCCTATTGTTATTCCTGAAGGTGTAACACCTACTGTGAGCGGACAAGACGTCACTATCAAAGGCCCGAAAGGTGAACTCACTTTTCGTGCACATGATGATGTAGCTGTGAAAATGGAAGATGGAAAACTTGTTCTATCGGCACGTTCACAAAGCCAACGTGCCCGTCAAATTTGGCCAACAAACCGTACACGTGTGTACAACATGGTTGTTGGTGTTACTGAAGGTTATATGAAGAAGCTTGAAATTAAAGGGGTTGGTTACCGTGCAAATTTACAAGGTAAAGACCTTGTTCTTGCTCTTGGTTTCAGTCATGAAGTACGCTACCCCGTGCCAAGTGATGTCAAACTTGAAGTTGTAAAACAAACTGCGATAACAATAACTGGTATCGATAAACAACGCGTTGGGCAGGTTGCTGCTGAAATTCGTGAATTCCGTAAGCCTGAGCCGTATAAAGGTAAAGGTATTCGTTACGCGGATGAATATATCGTGCTTAAAGAAGGTAAGAAGAAGTAAGGATTAAGAACATGAGTAAGAATGAGACAAATCTTCAAAGACGCCAGCGTCGCGTACGTGCAAAATTGTCGCGTATTAACAGAGCTGATCTTCCACGTTTGACCGTGTTTAGATCAGGGCGTCAGATTTATGCGCAAATTATTGATGACACAAAAGGTGTTACATTGGTTGCTGCAAACAGCTTGGAAGCTGATATGCGTGCAAAACTTAAGACAGGTTCGGATATAGATGCTGCAGTTTCTGTTGGTAAGCTTGTTGCTGAACGTGCTAAAAAAGCAGGCGTAGAAAAAGTTATGTTTGATCGTGGGGCTTACCTATATCACGGTCGTGTGAAAGCTTTAGCAGAAGGTGCGCGTGAAGGCGGACTTTCATTCTAAGAGATTAAATTAAAGGATTTTAAAATGGCACGTGCTACAGAAAAACATAAAGAACAACAAGATGAAATCGTCGAGCGCTTGGTTGGAATCAACCGTGTTGCTAAGGTGGTTAAAGGTGGACGACGCTTTGGTTTCGCCGCTTTGATGATCGTTGGCGACGAAAATGGTCGTGTTGGAACAGGTCATAGTAAGGCTAAAGAAGTTCCTGATGCGATTAAGAAAGCGACACAAAAGGCAAGACATGCGATGTTCCGTGTTCCTTTGCGTGATGGTCGTACACTACATCATGATGTATATGGTCGTTCAGGCGCAGGTAAAGTATTCTTGCGTTCAGCGCCTCCAGGTACTGGTATTATTGCTGGTGGACCACTTCGTGCGATTTTTGAAGCCCTTGGTGTTCAAGATGTTGTTGCGAAAACAATTGGTTCAAATAACCCATACAACATGGTTAATGCGACTTTGGATGCTTTGAGCAAAACACAAAGCCCACGTATGGTTGCAAACCGCAGAAATAGAAAAGTTGGTACGATTGTTTCTAAACGTACAAACAAACCTGAAAAAACAGAAGAAGCTACGAAGTAATTCATAGCGTAATTGATCTGGAGTAGAGACAATGGCAGAAGACAAAAAAACAACAGCTAAAAAAGCACCTGCAGCGAAGAAAACTGCAACGCCTAAGGCTAAAGCGACGAGTAAAACACTTACTGTTAGACAAACAGGTAGTTCGATTGGGCGTCAGGCGTATCAACGTCAGACATTGATTGGTCTTGGTTTGAACAAAATCGGTAGAACAAGCGTTTTGGAGGATACTCCTTCAGTTCGTGGAATGATTAATGCTGTTAAGCACCTTGTGAAAGTAGAAGACGCTGCATAATTGTAGTGTGATGGAGAATAGAGATGAAACTTAATGAATTAAGCCCGAAAGAAGGATCTACAAAAAACCGCATACGTGTTGGTCGCGGTATTGGATCTGGTAAAGGTAAAACTGGTGGACGCGGTGTTAAAGGTCAAAAATCACGTTCAGGTGTATCAATTAATGGTTTTGAAGGTGGTCAAATGCCTTTGTACAAACGTTTGCCTAAGCGTGGATTTAATAATCCATTCGCAAAACGTTATTCAGCGATTACGTTGAAGAAATTGCAAGAAGCAATCGACACTAAAAAAATTGATATCAAGAAGGATATTACGGAGGACATTCTCGTCACTTCTAAAGTTATTCGTCGTGTTAGACATGGTGTTCGTCTTCTTGGTACTGGTGAGATCACGTCTAAAGTTAACCTTAAGATTACAGGTACAACTAAATCAGCACAAGAAGCTGTTGAAAAAGCGGGCGGTTCTATTGAATTGATCGTTAAAGAAGTTGCACCTATCAAAAACGGTAAGGTTAGTAAAAAAGGAAAGTAAGCTTTTTTTATATATGCATTTCAAAAGCGACCTTCGGGTCGCTTTTTTGTTGTTTTTATACATATTTGGTATTAAGCTCTATGTAAATTATATGAGTAGGGTGAGTTAATGCGTAGAGAAGAAGCAATTGAAATGTATGGAGCCTATTATACGGTAAATACAAATAATTGGACCATTCAGGAACATCTAGGACGGGATAGTTTTTTCTCTAATGTTCCTACATCAAAAGAAGAAGCTAAGTTATGCTGTGATTTTCTTTACTGGCAAAAAGAATTAGAGGATGCTGCTAATTTAACGCCTCATCTTCGAATGTCTTCGAGTGATATGTCGGCCCTTGGTTACAGTCAACAGGATAGCTCCCAAAAATTAGGGAATATATGTATAGAGATTGTTAATTTTTTGAGTGGTCCAGATCATGTCTATGATGTTCAAGATATTAAGAGAAATATTAACACAATGAGAACATATGCTTTGGAGTATAGGTCTCTTTTTGCTGAGTGTAATGGTGATTTTGAACCTCAGACCTTAGAGCGTGTGGAACCTGCGTATGAAGACCTTCCTTCTGATTTGAATATTACAAGTGTTCCGCTTAAGAGTGGTGCGACGGCTTATGGTGTGTTTGTTGAGGCTGATGGTAATGTCTCCGTTGGTAAGTTATCTCTTGTCTTTAATGGAGTGCGTAGTTATTCAACATTTGCATTTGGTGGGGGGAAAGTGAGCTTATCGGATGAGGAGGTTAAGCTTCCTATTTACAAAGCTATCATGAACAGAAATACAGTAGGGCTGGTTCAATATGTTGAGCCAGGGCAGCATTCTGATCTTGCACGCACTGTAGGGCGTTTGAATTTGCTTGATGGCCCTCTTGATGGAGTAAATACGTATAGTAAACATGATGGATATGACCATATCCAGATATGTTTTGAGAAACAGGGTGCGCATAATTATCTAATTAAATTGGCCGCTCATGAAGATAAAAAATATAATGTAGAACCTGCTTCGTGTGAGCTTAATAATCTCTAACTCATTTTACTTGCCATAATATATTTAATCCTATATGGTGCTGTATTATTTTATATTTTAAGATTGAGGAATCGCTATAAAAGTGAGGACTCTGAGGTTCTCTGGGGGAATTATGAAGAGAGAAGTAGCAATCGACGCGTATGGAGTTTTTTATAAGTTTCCAGATGTTGGTGTACATAAATATAGTTTAGCGAGTGCGCAAGAGTGCCTCGGTGATGCTGGTGCTTATCAAAAAACAAATCCTAATTCCTTGGTTTTTTCTTCTATGGATGATGTTGAAGAACATTTGTGTCATTTGCGTAACGCACATGCGCTAAGGGCGTTAGCTAAGGCAACAGTAGAAACTTCACAGAAGGGCTTGAATGTTGCTTTCTCGTTTATGAGAAAATTTCATAATACAGATGAAGCACAATGGTCTCGATTTGAAAGAGCACAGAGGTTGCTTGCACGGGCAGACAAGGTTTTAACGCTTGATAATGCTTTAGATTCATCTGAAAAACATGCTCTTCTTGCGAAAGAGAAGCGGTATCTGAAGTGGGTATATGACCGACCGGACATGACCGAGGCTATTTCTGAAATGTGTAAATATTACGACATTCCTTTTTCTAAAAATCCTGTTCAAGAAAGTGGAATAGAGTTACGGGTTGATCGACTTCCAAAAGAGATAAATATTGCAGAGAAAAAAGACCTCACGAGTATATTTGTTGTGTCCTCGTCACAATCTATTCTTGATGGGGAATTGCCAAAAATCCATAACGTGCATCTGGAATTTGATTCTGTGGGCTCAAAGGATGATCGGATTGTTCAATCCTCTGGTCGAAAAAATTGGATCGTTTATTATCGATGTGTTATTCCTGAGCAGAGTAGGGATATCCATAAAAAAACATCTATTAGGGTCACAGATTATGGTGCGGATCAGGCGTTAAACACAAACGGAACGCCTTGGATTGCATTTGAATCAATGGATTCTATGAAGGATCATTTTGAAACGTTGCGTGGACGAGTCAACGGTGTTTGTGATGACGCTTTGAACCGTATATCTGAGATTGAAAGCGCAGAGGCGGCTTCTCAAGCCCCAATGTCTAAAGTTGTGTCTATTGGTGAGCAGAAACCCACTTAATAGATCGCTTTCTTTTTATCTTAGCCCTTGAAACGAGTCATTGTTTCGTCTACATCAGTAGGGTTCAAATAATACATGTATAAAAAGGATTAAAAATCATGGCTTCAGCCGTAGAGCAACTGGCAAAAAATGGAAGTTGGGGGATATTCTCTAAAGCAACTGAGCTTAAACAACGTATCCTCTTCGTTTTAGGTGCACTTTTAGTATACCGTTTAGGAACTTACGTTCCTGTGCCTGGTATTGATCCTCATATCTGGGATGAAATTTTCGACCAAAAATTAGGTGGAATTCTTGATATGGTTAACCTCTTTTCTGGGGGCGCTCTATCACGGATGTCAGTCTTTGCCTTGAATATCATGCCTTATATTTCGGCGTCGATCATTATGCAGCTTGCTGCGGCGATGGTTCCGTCTATTGAGGCGATGAAAAAAGAAGGCGAAACGGGGCGTATGAAGATTAATCAATATACGCGCTACCTAACTGTTCTTTTGGCGACTGTGCAAGCGTATGGCTTGGCTGTTGGCCTTGAAAATCTTCAAGGTGCAACGGGATCTGCAGTTATTGATCCAGGTATGTTCTTCCGCGTTTCAACAGTGGTTACTATTGTTGGTGGTACTGTTTTCTTGATGTGGTTGGGTGAACAAATTACAGCGCGTGGTGTCGGAAACGGTATTTCATTGATTATTTTTGCAGGTATTGTTGCTGAGTTACCGCGAGCTTTTGTAAGTACGTTGGAGCTGGGTCGTCAAGGTGTGTTTAACTATCTTGAAATTGCCGTGATTTTTGTTGCAATTATGGGGGTGATTGCGTTTATCGTGTTTATGGAGCGTGCGCATCGCCGTGTGATTGTGCAGTATCCAAAACGTCAGATGGGGAACGGTGCGGCAGCGATGGCCGATACAAACCATATTCCGCTGAAGCTGAATACAGCGGGGGTTATTCCTCCAATCTTTGCCTCGTCCTTATTGTTGTTGCCTTTAACCATTGTTGGGTTTAGTGGCGCAGATGGGGGTGATTTTACTGCGATGATCTCGCGTTATCTACAAAATGGTACTGTGACGTATATGATTTTGTACGGAGCGTTGGTTGCGTTCTTCTGTTTCTTTTATACAGCGATTGTTTTTAACCCTGAAGAAAATGCAGATATGTTGCGTAAGAACGGTGGCTTTGTTCCAGGGATTCGCCCAGGGAAGCATACTGCGGATTACTTGGATCATATTATGACCCGTATCACGACAGTAGGGGCGCTATATTTGGTGTTTATCTGTCTTCTTCCTGAGTTTATGATTTCGAAGTATTCTCTTCCATTCTATTTCGGTGGAACGTCTCTTTTGATCGTTGTGTCTGTGACGCTTGATACCGTGGGGCAAATTCAGTCGCATATGGTTGCGCATCAATATGAAGGGCTTATTAAGAAGAGTAACCTTCGTAATAGCCGTCGTAATAAGCGTAAGGGTAGGGTTTAATTCGAATGAATATTATTCTTTTTGGTCCACCGGGTGCGGGTAAGGGTACGCAAGCTAAGATTCTTGAAAAGGAATATGGCTTTAAACAGCTTTCAACGGGCGATATGCTTCGTGCGGAAGTTTCTGGTCAAACGGAGCTTGGTAAGAAGATGAAAGTCATTATGGATCAGGGTAACCTTGTTCCTGATGAAATTGTGATTGAGATGATCCGTACCTATGTTGAATCTGATGATTGTGAAAAGGGTGCTATTTTTGATGGTTTTCCAAGAACCGTGGCACAGGCAGACGCGTTGAGCTCTATGCTTAAGGAATGCGGGAAAGCTATAGAGTGTGTGATAGAGCTTCAGGTTGAAGATGATGCGCTTGTAGGGCGTATTGAGAAGCGCGCCGAAGAAGAAGGGCGTGATGATGATACTGTTGATGCGTTTAAGGTGCGTTTGGGGCTTTACCGTGATTATTCGGCAGATGTTCTTCCTTACTATAAAGCCAAGGGGCTACATAGTCTTTTGGATGGTGATCAGTCCGTTGAGGATGTGAGTAAAGCGTTACGCTTGTTGGTCTCTTAATCTGTTACAGATTACTGTGTTGTAACTTATTCATTTTTTGTTGTTTTTACTATTGACTCTTGTGGGCTAATGCATATACTGCGCCAGTCTCAATGGGTCAAAGCCTGTTGGGCATTGGTTTACGAACTGGTGTTACGGTTCGGATTGAATTCAAACAAAGGAGTAAAATTATGGCTCGTATTGCGGGTGTTAACGTTCCCGATAACAAAGTAGTGGAGATCGCCCTTACCTATATTCACGGTATTGGTCGCGTGACAGCAACAAACATTTGTGTAAAGCACAACATCGACGTCACATGTCGCATGAAGGACCTTACAGAAGAAGAACTTAACCTTATTCGTTCAGAGATTGATTCTGATATTTACCTTATTGAAGGTAACTTGCGTCGTGAAGTCTCTATGAACATTAAGCGTTTAATGGATATGGGTTGTTTGCGTGGTTTACGTCACCGTAGAGGATTGCCTGTACGTGGACAAAACACGAAAAACAATGCA
>JAESUK010000209.1 GCA_016763095.1 Alphaproteobacteria bacterium | reverse complement strand
TATCAGAATCACTCAGGCCCCCAGACGCTTGGATTTGAACATTTTGTTCTTTTCCAGTTGCTTTGTCTTTGGCAGAAACGTTCACAATGCCGTTGGCGTCAATATCAAATGTGACTTCGATTTGAGGTACGCCACGCGGGGATGAAGGGATCCCGACCAAGTCAAACTGTCCAAGACGCTTATTATCTGCGGCCATTTCACGTTCTCCTTGGAAAACAGTGATTGTAACGGCTGTTTGATTGTCCTCAGCAGTTGAGAAGGTCTGTGATTTTTTCGTTGGAATTGTTGTATT
Source organism: Alphaproteobacteria bacterium (assembly GCA_016763095.1). Classification (GTDB taxonomy): domain Bacteria; phylum Pseudomonadota; class Alphaproteobacteria; order Micavibrionales; family Micavibrionaceae; genus UBA1850. Next base: position 13,941 of record JAESUK010000209.1, on the reverse strand, counting down.
ACGGTCGATCAAACGTGTGAATGTTCCACCGAGTGTTTCAATTCCAAGAGAAAGAGGTGTCACGTCTAAAAGGAGAACATCTTTCACATCACCTTGTAGCACACCACCTTGAATGGCGGCACCGTCTGCCACAACTTCATCAGGGTTAACCCCTTTATTAGGTTCTTTACCAAAGAATTCTTTAACAGTTTCAATGATTTTTGGCATACGTGTCATACCACCAACAAGAATGATCTCGTCAATCTCGGAAGCTTTTAGACCTGCGTCTTTAATCGCGGCCTTACATGGCGCAATTGTTCTGCGGATTAGATCGTCTACGAGAGATTCAAGTTTCGCGCGACTCAGCTTAATGTTCAAATGCTTCGGACCTGTTTGGTCAGCTGTAATAAACGGTAAGTTTACTTCAGTGTTTGTTGCACTTGAAAGTTCAATTTTTGCTTTTTCAGCAGCTTCTTTCAGACGTTGAAGCGCGAGTTTGTCTTCGCGTAGGTCGATGCTGTTTTCTTTTTTGAATTCATCCGCTAAGTAATCAATGATACGGTAATCAAAATCTTCACCACCGAGGAAAGTGTCTCCGTTTGTTGATTTAACTTCAAACACACCATCGCCAATTTCGAGGATGGATACATCAAATGTTCCTCCACCCAAGTCATAAACGGCGATTGTACCTGAGTTCTTTTGATCAAGACCGTATGCCAATGCAGCAGCAGTTGGCTCGTTGATAATACGAAGTACATCAAGACCAGCGATTTTCCCCGCGTCTTTTGTGGCTTGACGTTGAGAATCATTGAAGTAAGCAGGAACGGTAATCACAGCTTCTGTGACTTCTGATCCTAAGTAACTCTCAGCTGTTTCTTTCATTTTCTGTAAAAGCATTGCCGCAATTTGTGCTGGGGCATGTTTCTCGCCATCAATTTCGACCCATGCGTCGCCGTTCTCACCTTCAACAATGTTGTAAGGGGCTTTGCTTCTCATGTCTTGAACAGCTTCTTCCTTGAAGCGGCGACCGATCAAACGTTTGATTGCATAGAGTGTGTTTTCTGGGTTTGTAACAGCCTGACGTTTTGCTGGTTGACCAACAAGTCTTTCGCCGTCTTTTGTAAATGCAACCATAGAAGGGGTTGTACGTGCACCTTCAGAGTTTTCTATCACTTTAGGTTTTTTACCGTCCATAACGGCAACACAGGAATTGGTGGTTCCCAAATCAATACCAATAACTTTACTCATACTTTTTTCTCCTTATAATAAGCAAGATTTCATTTTAAAAAGCCCGTTTTACACAGCACCTTTATAGGCATACTGTAGCAAATACGGGGCTTGAATTGCAAGTTTTAAATATTCAGCTTTTATTATACTTTTTGATCAACGTGATGATCTTCACCATCTTTTGGTGCTTCCGGGGCTCCTTTTGAAACTCCCACACGTGCAGGACGAAGTAAACGGTCGTTAATCATGTACCCAGGTTCAATGATCTGAATGATTATGCCTTCAGGGTGTTCTGTACTTGGTGCTTCAAACATAACTTCGTGGAAGTTAGGATCAAATTTTTCCTCTAGTGGCTCTAGTTTTTTAATTCCTTTTTGCGCGAATGCTTTTAACAGTTCTCGTTCTGTTGCTTCAATACCTGCAAATAGGTTTTTTAAAACTTCATTTTCTTGTTTCTCTTCTTCTGGAACTGATTCTATCGCACGGCGCAGATTGTCGGAGACGTTTATAAGGTCTTTTGCAAAGCCCATGACGGCATATTTACGTGTATCGGCAATCTCACGTTCTGTGCGCTTGCGAATATTTTCGGTCTCTGCCATTGCGCGAAGAGTTTGGTCTTTCATCTCAGCAAGCTTTGCTTCAAGCTCCAGATTACATGTTGTGTCAGATTCTTCGTTGTCTGATGTGTCTAGGGATTCTTCGTGCACTTCTTGAGACGAATCAGTTTCACTTGCGAAAGATGGTGTTTTTCTGTTTGCAAACGGTCCTGTTGGTTTATCAAACCCTTCAGGCACATCTGTTTTCTTATCCTCTGGTTCTGGTGCAGTTTCGGACATTCTTAATTCCCTTGTTTGAATCTTGGCGCTTTTCATTCGCTTTTATATTTTTGTATATGTTCTGATTAGAAAATTTTGGGCAATAGATCAAGATCAATTGACAATTGAGTCACATTTGTTTTTAGTCATCTTGAAATAACAGGAGATAAAAATGCGCCCATCAAACAGACAGTCGAACCAAATGAGAGATATTGAGTTTGTTCCAAATTTTTCAAAACATGCAGAAGGATCATGCCTTGTGAAGTGCGGAGACACACATGTGTTGTGTACTGCGTCCGTTCAAGAGAAGGTTCCCGGTTGGATGCGTGGAACAGGCAAAGGTTGGGTTACTGCGGAATATGGCATGCTTCCACGTTCAACATCAGAGCGTATGGATAGAGAAGCTGCGCGCGGAAAGCAATCTGGACGTACCCAAGAAATTCAACGCCTTATCGGACGTGCGTTGCGTGCTGTGGTTGATCTGAAGGCTCTTGGAGAGCGCCAGATTCGTATTGATTGTGATGTTATCCAAGCAGATGGAGGAACGCGTACGGCGTCCGTGACGGGTGGATATGTTGCGATGCACCTTGCATGTCAGCACCTTGTTAATATTGGTTTATTGAAAGAGCTACCATTTACAGACAGCATTTCTGCGATCTCATGTGGGATTTACAAGGGAGAACCTGTTCTTGATCTTGATTATATTGAGGATTCGGACGCGGGAACAGATGCTAATTTCGTTATCACGGGTAAAGGCGGCATTGTTGAAATACAAGGAACAGCCGAGCAAGCACCGTTTAGCGAAGAAGAGTTTTTGAAACTTCTTGCGTTGGCAAAAAAGGGATGCGGTGAACTGCGTGATATGCAGAAAATAGCAATTGGCTAAATATTAGGGAGTAACAGACATGTCATCTTTCTTTATCGAAAAATTGATTTTGGCGACGCATAACGCGGGAAAAGTCCCTGAGATTGCGTATTACATAAAAGCGTTGGTTGGTGAGATTCAGTGTGCGGGTGATCTTGGGCTTCCTGAGCCTGAGGAAACGGAAAATACATTCGCAGGAAACGCCATATTGAAAGCGCAGACGGCAGCAAACGCTAGTGGTGAAATATGTTTGGCGGATGATAGTGGAATATGTGTGAATGCCTTAAATGGTAAGCCTGGTATTTTATCATCGCGCTGGGGAGGGCCATCTAAAGATTTTAAAATGGCAGGGCAACGTATCCAAGAGGAGCTTGTCGGAAAAGAAGATCGTTCAGCATATTTCATGTGTACGCTGGCTTTGGCGTGGCCAGATGGTAAGTTTAAAACATTTGAAGGACGTGTGAACGGTTGTATCATTGATGGTGATCCGCGTGGTGATAAAGGATTTGGATATGATCCCATTTTTATTATGGATGATGATACCAGAACATTTGGAGAGATTGGGTTTGATGAAAAACAAGAGATATCTCACCGTGCCCGTGCCATGGATGGTCTTGTCGCGTATTTGAAGTTGCAGAATGGATAAGTCTTCCACCAAACCGTTGTCTATTTATGTCCATTGGCCGTTTTGTCTTTCAAAATGTCCGTATTGTGATTTTAATTCTCATGTTTCAGATGCAATTGATCATGATCGTTGGCTTACGTCTTTTAAAGCGGAGCTATCTTATTTTAAGTGCAAGGTTGAGGGTGATCGTGTCGTCTCCATATTCTTTGGAGGCGGTACTCCATCTTTGATGAAGCCGTCGGTTGTTGAGGGAATACTGAACCATATTTATGATTTGTGGGATGTTGAAGCGAACTGTGAAATTACGTTCGAAGCGAATCCTACATCAATTGAAGCGCATAAGTTTAAAGCGTTTCGTGAGGCTGGTATCAATCGCGTGTCCATTGGAATTCAAGCTCTTAATGATGAAGATTTAAAGTTTCTCGGGCGACAGCATAGTGCAAAAGAAGCGCTGGAGGCTGTTGATATTGCAGATAAAATCTTTGAAAGACGCTCCATTGATCTTATTTATGCGCGCCCGAATCAATCTTTGAAGGCGTGGGAGGGTGAGCTTACCCGTGCTTTATCTATTATTAACGGTCATGCATCGCTTTACCAATTAACGATTGAGCAGGGCACGCCTTTTTACACCTCGCATAAACGTGGAGATTTTTCGATTCCAAGTGGAGATGAGGGAGCTGATTTATATGACCTTACGCAAGACATGATGGAATCTGCCGGTATGCCGGCATATGAGGTGTCTAATCATGCGATTGAAGGACAGGAATCAGCGCATAATTTAACGTATTGGCGGTATGGCGATTATGTTGGGGTTGGCCCAGGTGCACATGGTCGGGTTACAATTGATGGGCATAAGCACGCGACACGTATTCATTGTGCCCCTGATATTTGGTTGGAACGTGTTGCGAAGGATCATAATGGCTTGCAAGCGTGTGATGTCTTGTCCCGTGAGGATCAAAATATTGAAGCTCTTATGATGGGAATACGGTTAAGTGAAGGTGTTTCTATTGCGGATATGTCTCTTGATCAGGCAAGGCTTAATACGCTTGTGCAAGAAGGGGATATTATCCTTGATGGAGATATGCTGAAGGCGACCCGTAAAGGTCGCCTCCGCTTGAATTCGCTATTGTCTTATTTACTGTCCAGCTGAGTGCTTGCCGCTACCCATAAGTGCGGAAAGGTCTGATCCGTTAAGAGTCATGTTCCCGCCTTCTGTGAGTTGAAAGTTATACGTTCTTATATCGCCTTCTCCTTTTTGCTGACCCATCATTTGTAACATTGTAAGAGGACCTATGAGTTGGCGGGCCATGCGAGCCTCTGGACCCGTAAGTGCGTTGAGGGAGGTAAGAATGGTGCCTAGACCCGTAAGTTCTCCATTAATTGTCGCAGTTGCTTGCATGGCAGCTTGTGTGTTGGCAAGCGCGCTTCCTGTTACTTTTGCACCATAATCTTTTCCTGAAAGGGATAGGTCTTTGATCTCAATTTGAGCACCAGAGGCTGTGAGCATTTGTGGAAGATTCATCATCGCTTGCATTTTTAAGCTGTTGCCTGCGTTTTCTCCTTGTCCGACAGAGTCTTCACCCATTTGTACCATTTTCTTAAGGGGGAGGTCTTTGAAGCTGATGCTGATATTCGTGTTGTTTGGAATAAGAGCGTTTAAGCCCGCCTCTGTAGGTATTTGATTGGCAGGAACGGTGTAGCCAAATGAAAGATCAATTGTTGATTTTTCTTTTCTCAGACCGTTCATCCCAAGGCCAAAGTGTATGTTGCTTATTTTTACTTCATCTCCAGCAATAAGTTGATCTTCATCATTAGGTTTATTCATCATCAAGTTTTCTGCTTTGAAGTTGATGGAGAAAGAATCACTGGATTTGAAATATACGTCTGAGAGTATCCCAAAGATGACCTCAGGGTTGGGAACTTGATGCATTGCTCCATCAGTGCTTCCCATCATGTCTTTTGTCTTGTCTTGTATGTTCGATATGACACTCATGTCAAAGTTTTCGATTTTTGCATTCATTGATATTTTGTCAGCACTGATGAATGCTTGCCCGTCTTTTTTGATGGAGAGGTTTGATATTTTGTATTCAGATGGCCCTGAAAAGAAGCCTGCGCTTGTTTCTTCCATGTTATGTACAAATGTTGCACTTGGGATGCTTACGGTTACGTTCTCATCTAAGTCTTTTATGATCACATTGTTATAACTGGCCGTGAGCTTTGAAAAGGTGTTCAGGTCTTTGTGAAAAATCCCACCAAACTTTTGTTTTCCAATCGTAATGGTTGTAAGTGGTGTTTTGTCTGGGGCGTACTGTGTCATTGTTGATGGAATAGAGAGTGCCATTTTCCATTCGCCTTGTTTATCCGTTGGAATGGCGTTGATTGCAATTTTTCCAATATCAAAATAAGAGCCATCAGAACCTTTATATTTAAGAGAAGGGAGCGCCGCCTTGAAATAGCCGTTTGCAGGCGTGACGGTGACTTCACCGTCTAGTTCATAGCCCATGTCTGGTGTCGACATGGCTGTGTAGTTTTTCATGAATTGATCAAGTGTTGTTTTTAATTCTTGTGCTTTGGCATCAGAAAGATCAACTGCGTATGCAGGGGAGGCGATAAGCGCAAGAGTGGAAATTGAAAGAAGAAGTGAGCATCTCATGTTTTGTTCCTTATTATAATTGTGGTTATTTTTTTATTCGTGTTGTCTTAAAATTAAATTATATGCTGTCTTTACGCGTGTAATAGTGGACATTTTGTACCTTTTCAGATTATATGCATAAAAAACTTTTTTGAAATATAAAATTAACAGCAGAAATATCATAATGAGTTTACTCAAAGCAGAGCCTTCCCAATTCCAATTGACAGAAACAGGTAATATCTTGTTTCAAAAAACACTAAATAACCCGACCCTTGGTGACTTGATTGCCAAAGTTGTGAAGGGTGAAAATATCTATGTCCCTAAAGTAGAGGTTTTAGAGAGTGATCATGTGAAGGCTGTGGGCGAATCAGATGCACAGAAAGCTATCTCTGCATGGTTGGCTACGCATGTAGATACTGTGCTTGAGCCATTGAAACGTCTTGAAACAGTCGAAGTTCTTCGCAAAAAAGAAGATAGTGACGAGATGGAAGCCCTTGCGTTTCCTGAAGAGGCGCAAACATATGCAAAAGCGGTTATGGATAAGCTCCATGATCATATGGGTGTTATCCATCGCTCTGAGCTTGCTGAGGATATTCAAAAACTAGATGAAGATGCTAGACGCATTCTACGTGCAAAGCGTGTGAAGCTTGGACCTATTCTTGTTTTCTTGCCTGAGTTAAATAAGCCCAAAGGTGTGCGTTTGCGCGGGCTTTTATGGTCAATATGGAATGAACAAGCACTTCCTGCGCAGTTACCATCTGATGGTGCAGTCTCTATCAAGATTGATGCAGAGACAGTAAATAAAAACCTTCATTTGGCGGTGAGCTACCCAGTATATGCGAATCGTGCCATTCGAATCGATATGTTAGACCGCGTAATTAACGCGATTTATGACTCTGCCAAAGATGGCAAGTTTGAGGCACAACACGCAATGGCGGAATGGTTAGGGTGCTCTATTGAAGATCTCTATGACATTCTCTCCGCAATGGGGCATAAACGCATTGTTGTTGAAAAGGTGGCGACACCTGCTGAATCCGTGAAAACGGATGAGGTGGATGCTCCTAAAGAAGATGTCTCGAAAGAAGAAACGAAGCCCGTTCAGAAAGCTGTTAAACCGCAGCTTGATACTTTCTGGTTGAAAAAGGGACAAGCGCATAAATCTCATGCGCGTAAACCAAGTTTTGACAAGAAGAAATCGTTTTCTGATAAAAAGAATAAGAAGCCATATAAGAAATCTGGTAAGCCACAGCGCAAAAAAGAGCCTATGGTGATGAGTGCAGAGGCAGAGGTGCGTCCAGAGGACAACCCGTTTGCTATTCTTGGACAGTTGAAATCTAAATAGAATATTTTTGATCTATGAGTGATGAATTTAATAACAAGCTAGTTGCCAGTGATCGTGATGGAATCATTCCTCTCGATTTTTTTGATGTTCTTGTTAATCGTTATTTTCCTATTTTAAGCTGTACTTATGTTGCCACTGTTTTGGGGCTGGCCCTTAAAAAAGGGGGAGTAGATCAGTTTTTAGAATACTTTCTTGCTGATAAGTCGATTTATTGGATGGCGTTAATTGTCTCTGGCTGGGTGTCTATTCCCGCTATTATTTGGATTTTTATGCGAGGAACTGGCGCGCTCGAAACATTTGCAAATAATTGGTATAAATCGACAACGATTATGATGGTGTCCATTTTGATCGGAAGTTTTTTGTTATTCCCGCCAAGTGGGCAGGCCAATATATATTGGGCAACCGCGCGTTTGTTCATCGTTGCCGCAATTCCTGTGCATGTGATTCAGTACTGGTTCTTTCGCCATGGTGGACTTGAAACAGTTCAGTCCACGACCCTTGGCGCACTTGCGCTAGCGTTAATGATGTACGGGTTGTTTGTTTTGTAAAAAAGACATCTGATTTTGGGTTTAGGGCTCAAAATTATAGAAGTCTCTATGGTGTGACGATTTTTGTCCATAAACACAAAGGAAAGATAAATGACAAGTACAATAACGGTTGGTGATGCATTTGATATGATTAAAAATGGCGATGCTGTTTTAGTAGATGTTCGTGAACCAGATGAATTTAAAAGTGAACATATTGCTTATGCTATATCTGTTCCGTTGAGTACGCTAGAGGCAGGGTTTCAAATTCTAGACATACCTGAACATAAAACGATTTTGTTTCAATGCTTGAAAGGGACACGTGGACAGATGGCGTGTGAACGCATACAAGGTGTTGAGTATTGTCAAAATAAACTTGTTAATATTGAGGGTGGTATTGAGGCTTGGAAGCAACATGGACTTCCTGTCATTGGCGTGCGTGAATCGCTACCAAAGATTTCTATGTTTAGGCAAATCCAAATGATTGTTGGGCTTTTGGTGGTAATTTCTGTCTTAGTTGGGTTTATGGGTTTAACACTGGCATTTGTTTTTACAGGCGTTCTTGGCGGAATGTTATTCTTTGCAGGTATATCTGGGTGGTGTGGATTGGCTATTGTTCTGGCGAAGATGCCTTGGAACAAGTAAGTGTCTAAATTATAAGAGAATGGCTTTGAATAAAAATGGTGCCCAGAGACGGAATCGAACCGCCGACACAGGGATTTTCAACCTTGTGTGTACCCTAGATTTTTATTAATCACTACAAAGCCTTATAGCGCTTGATTTGCAAGATATTTCTAGTTTTGAGAAAACAAAGCATTTTTGATGAATGTTCTTCATTTGTTCATGAAAACTCGTGACATTTTATACTACCCAATCTTTCTGTTTTTTAGACGATTATGTGGATTTCACTTATACGGGCGAAGCAGACTTTAAATCTATTGAGCCACCTCAATTTATTGTCTAGAGTCAAAACTTGATCCAAAGCGGACATTGTTGTACAGAAAGTTGCAAATATGCCAAAAGAAAAATCACACCCAATAGACAACATTCTCTCAATCGAAGATATGCGCTTAAAACGCTCTGTAGGAGCTTTTATAAATTGGGTTGATGTTAAGATAGAAGAAATTCCAGAAGATAAAGAAACTAGCAAAAAACTTCGGACAACACCCTCAAGAATTTGGGGGTATTTTACAGATGAGTCCATGCCACTTAAGCACTACCTGAAAAGCACTTACGGCGATACAGAAGACGTATTTGTTGAAATGTATTTTGACAGTAGAAATTACGATGCGAAAATTTTTTCCGATAAAGAAATTCACATAGAAATAACCAAGGCTTGCGATGGAGAACAAGATCATCATCGAAAACTTATCCTAAACCAAGAAGGATCAGTAACAGCGTTTGGTAAAATCATAATTAAAGGCACAAAAAAATCTGGTTTTACACATACCCCGCCACCTCTTGTGGCCACCACGCCCTCTAAGATTTGCGAAGAAAGACTTGAATTAATCAAAAAAGCTTTGCTCTTGAAGATTAAAAAAGATTACCCCGCACACACTATTCTTCTTATTTCATTTGATGACTATACGCTTTCTCATGAAGAACATTTGATTAGCGGAATAAAAAATATTGTTGAAAAAAACGATATGGGTGAATTTATAAAAATTGTTGTTCTGGGAGAAACCGGTAAGATTTATACCCAGTAATGTCCACTATTGACCGAAATCGACAATAAGTAATATTCTTAAACTGATATATAACTGCACGTATAATTTGAATAGAGTTATGATTTGTTCTGGAGAAAGTGGGGACGTATGTCCCTAGTGACTTCCCTGAAAGTGGTGCCCAGAGACGGAATCGAACCGCCGACACAGGGATTTTCAATCCCTTGCTCTACCGACTGAGCTATCTGGGCACTCTTCAATAAAAGATGTTCGGTATTTATCTTTCAGGGGTGTTTTATAATCAAAGCAAACGCGTTCGTCTAGTCCTAATTGGTATTAATTTGAAAATTGTTCTTTTAGTATGCGTTCTTCCAAATTGTGATCTGGATTAAACAGTAGATGGCGTGTGATTTGTTTAGACTGCCAGATCTTCACAGACTTAATGTCTCTGATCTCTGTTGAGTCGGCTGTAACACTCACAGGACGTTTTTCAGATTCAAAAACTTTAAATTCAAAACGTGATTTTTCACGGATGAGTGCGCCTTTCCAGCGACGAGGGCGGAAGGCTGATATCGGGGTTAGGGCAAGTACATTTGCACCGATCGGTAGAATTGGACCTTGTGCAGAAAGATTGTATGCGGTGCTTCCCGCAGGGGCGGCCACCATAATGCCGTCACAGATAAGTTCGGGTAAGCGAATTGTTTCATTAATAGAGATTTCTAAGCGCGCCGCTTGGCGAGTCTCACGCATAAGGGAAACTTCATTGAAGGCTACGGCTTCGTGCGTTTCTCCGCCTTGTGTGGTGGCTTCCATTTTGAGTGGGTGGATTGTAACGCTTATCGCTGTTTCTATGCTCTCTATGAGGTTTTCTTGCTCGTAAGGATTGAGAAGAAACCCAAGAGAGCCTCTGTTCATGCCGTAAATTGGTTTGTCGAGATTGCTTTGTACACTTTCATGCAACGCATCGAGCATGGTGCCATCGCCACCAAGGGCTACGATAATATCAGCCTCTTGGTTTGTGCATTTCCCATGCAAGCCTTCGAGAACTTGCTTTGAAGATTGTGCAATGTTGGTTTCAGCGGCGATGAACGCAAGTTTCATGATGATATATCCTTGTTAGCCTGCATTTTTAGCGAGGTGTGCGTTGGCTGATCTCCAACCTTCTGGATCATTGAGAAAAGACTCAACAGACTTCAATGTTTCGTCATCAAAGTAGTCTTGTTGTTTTGCAACTTCCAATACTTGCCACCAGTCTGTCAGGCTATGAAGCTCGACATCAAGTTTTTTCATGTTCTCAAGAGATTGAGGAAAAATTCCGTAATGAAAAATTACAAATGCATGTTTTACGTTTGCTCCAGCTTCCCGCAGGACATCAATAAATAGTTTTTTACTCCCACCATCTGTTTGGAGGTCTTCGATGAGCGCAACGTTTCTACCGTCCTCATCCATGCATCCTTCTATTTGTGCCATGCGACCAAAGCCTTTAGGTTTTTTGCGAACATAAAGCATTGGAATATTGAGGCGTTCTGCAATAAAGGCGGCGTAGGGGATACCCGCTGTTTCTCCACCTGCGACATATTCAATACCGAGGTCTTTAAGTTTTTCTGCTGCCATGTCCATAAGTATTGTGCGTTGCGCAGGGAATGAAATCATACGGCGCATGTCAACGTAAACGGGGCTAATAGCACCCGATGTAAAGACAAATGGCTCTTTTGAATTGAAAAGAACTGATTTTGTGTCCAATAGAATTTTAGCGGCTTCTAATCTTTTTACGTCGGTCATTGTCGTTTTCTTCCTTACATTGCCTTGATCGTTTATTTCGGTAATTTTGTAATTGTTTCTGCGAGGTCAGTGTCTCTGTTTGTTATCATGTTGTTTGCATCATGCGTTGTCATACTTATTTTAACTTTATTATAGGTGGTGGTTATTGTGGCGTGGTGGTTTGCTTTTTCCATCTCTATCGCCACTTTACTTATAAAGCCAAATGCCTCTACAAAATTCTTAAATGTATAGCTTACAGATAGGTGTGTTCCTTCTTGAGACCACTCAGGATAGGTTTTTAGCCATTCTGTTAGTTCTGTATCATGTAAAGTGTGCATGAGTGTTTCTGTAGCATATTTACTGACTTGCCCAAAGGACTTTTGCGCTTTTTAGGATGTCTGCGCGTTCAAGCCTTCTGTCAGGTTCGTTGATAACAATGGCACGTAACGCGATCACTTCTTCCTCTATGCTGTCGACTGCCATAATAAAAAATTGAGAATCGTGCGTTTCTATGAAGATTATATCATCGGGCTCAAAATTATCTGTGGGGCAGGCAATGAGCGTTGTGCCTTTTTTATATGTTGGTGTCCATTGAGGTGTTGTGAGCGTGATGGCGAAGCTGTTTTCTGGCGCATCAATAATAGTGGGCAGGTTTTTTTGATTTAAACGTTTAAGCTCATTTTGTGATAAGTCGTAATGCTCAAATGTTGAAAGTCCTGCGGAGGTTGGTGTTAGGGTCGTGTTCTCTATGAACCCTATAAGATCGAGAAGGGTAGCTTCTGTTGCTGCTAAGCTTTTTGCTATGCTTTCCGTTGATGGCCAACGAGGTTTCCCATCAGGTGTGATGCGTTTACTCTTATTAAATGTTGTGGGGTCTAGTCCCGCTTTTTTTGCAAGACCTGATGTTGAGTAGTTGTGCGCTTCTGCTAAGCGGTCGAGCGCGACCCAAATTTCTTCGTGTGTGAACATTACGCACTTCCTTTAGATTTTAGATGTTTATTGAATAAATTGTTCTAGGAATAGTCTCCCATAGAAAAGCGATTCCTAAAATAGGAATAAATTCTCAATAATTTTCTTGACATCGGCTTTTCGTTCTGTCACAAATATGGACATAAAGAGAACAAAAGTAAACAGAAAAAGAACAGAAAAAGAAAAAAGGAACAGAAAATGACACAAAATTATCAAAAACAGTCGTATAAAGAATGCTCGAACGCTCAGTCTTACACTGGCTTTGGCACGGGTTCTGATGGTGTTGTTCCTTTTGTTGATGCGGAAGAAGCCTGGTTCTGGTTCTTGCAAGCACAGGCTGCGCGATATGATGGTGCTAAAATTGTTGCAGGGAAGACGATTTATCCACGTCCATGTGAGCCAATCGACATTTTTAAAGTTGTGGATCGTTTATATCGTAACCGTATGATTACGATAGATCATATCAATGTCCTTAAGCATTATGGACAACGTCTTATGGCTCCAGATGTTCACCGTCCACGGGAGGCACGCGCTTATACGCTATGGAATGAAGCCCTCGATAAAATTGGTGATGTTCTTGTGAGTAAGGGGATTGTGCACAACCCTGTAGGTTTTTCTGATGTTGATCAAAATTATACAGTTGAAGGTACCGTGCAATGAGTTCTGCCTCACCTCAAATGGCGTGGGTTGTGTTCTCAAATCAAACGGACTTGCCGTATCTCCGTATCTTAAAAAAAGGATTTAGGCATTGTTATGTCCTGATGTCAGATGGAGAGAAGTGGTTTTCGATTGATCCGCTGGCGCATATGACAGAGGTCGGTTTTCATAGTTTTGATGCGCCATTTAACTTGCCGTTATGGCTTAAATCTCAGGGATATACTGTGATGCGTGTAGCTGTGACGACACCCGCACTTAAACCTGCACCTGTGATGTTGTTCACGTGCGTGGAAACGGTAAAACGTCTTATTGGGCTTCAGAGCCGTCTTGTTGTAACGCCATGGCAACTCTACCGTCACCTTCTAAAAATTAAAAATAATAAACAGAAAGGATTACCTTATGGGAAGTCTTATATCACCAGCTAAGGTGCCCTCTCATCCTCAAAAAATTATTAAGCAAGCATCTGTCGCTAGCGTCGTAACGGAAAGTGCAGCGAAAAATGAAACTGCGTCTGATGTATTAAGTTCTGAGGCACGGGTTGAAAATTTGTTGCGTAGAAATCGCGGACGGTTGGGGACGATTGTTACTAGGTTTAAGGGTGTTCTTGATTCTCATACATCTCAGAAAAAACGTAAAACATTGCTGGGGGAATAATGATGAACCATATATCTGATATTAAATTGGTGGAGGAAGATGCACGTAATGAGCTTCTTGTGCGGAGTGTTGTCTCTGGCTATGAAGCAGCAAGTGCACGACGTGCGCATTGGGAATCCCTATGGAATGAATGCTACGATTATGCGTTGCCTCAACATAATAGGTTCGGGAGTATTTCGGGAGCAGGTCAAGAGAAGTCTGACCATCTTTATGATGCAACTGCGATG